>DJCU01000026.1 GCA_002430725.1 Candidatus Gottesmanbacteria bacterium UBA5942 | reverse complement strand
GGTGAAAGAATATAAAGCGCTCTATAAAAAACTTTTACAATAACAGACCCCTACTTCCTCTTGCGTGAGAGCGGAAATTCCCAGTATTTACCAGTTTATTTACAAGTTTTTACAAGTAGATATAAATGATTATTAGCTTGTAATGACGGGTAATTCGTTCTATTAGGGAGAAAATTATGAGGTTACATTTCAGGGATGTGACGTATGACAAAAACAGGGAAACTTTTCAGATTTTTGGGTATGTCAGTATTTGTTTTTTGATAACCACAGGGTACTGCTACGCCTTTGTGTAGTAAACACTTCGTCCTTTGCCGTGGACAAGAAGGAGGCCAAGTGATGCAAGATGGGATAAATCACGACTGGCGGTGATTTGGGAAACCCTGAATAGGCGTTGGGCGACTTTGTTGGTTATCTTTGCGGTGGGGTTTTCAAGAAAGTGGAGAATGTTTTCCTCGCGTTGGTTGAGGTTCCAGGTTTCTGCAAATGATGGCGCGTGTCCTAGTTGCGAGTCTTCCTGAAGACGTGTATACAATGCTTCATAACTGGCTCTGGCACTTGCGATAAAATATTCGAGCCAGGCGGTGAGATTGCTATGTATACTGATGCTTTTTATGGCTTTATCGTGCGCTTCGATACTGGCAGTCCATTGGGGTTCGAGAGCGAGCATTCCTCTGCAATCATAGCCGTATTTGGCTAAGATAACGGAGACGATAAGGGGTGGAAGTATGCCTTGTAGAGCGCTGCGTATTTCAGTTTGCATGAGTTGACCATACATGACTCCAGCAAGCAAGAGGGGATGGTCTTTTTGAGACCCTGCATATGCAAGAAGTTGTTTGATGTCGGACTGCGATTCTTTGAGTGACCCCATAATCTGCTTGGTTTTATTGGGAAGTGAAATAAGGCTTAATGCACCGATATGTGAGGCTTGTAAGGGTTTAAGATTGGCAGTCCAGTCTGCCCGTATAACATCAAGAGCGTTTTTATACGCGATCGCTTCTTTTTCCCATGGTGCGGGGTGCTTTACCGGGTTGAGAAGGAGAGTACGGAGTTGGGATGCGGTGATTACTGTACCACGAAGCCTAAGAGATCCATACACGCGGTTGCTTGTGGCAAGCCACCGGAGTCGTTGTTCTGTCATGATGGGTGTTGGAGCAAGAAGTATGTTGCGGTGATATCTATCGATCTCCAAAAGATAGTCTTGGATAGTGGGGGTAAGGGTGTAAGAAATTGCAATCATTGCCCAATAAAAAAACGTATCTAAATTATATCATTGCTGTCAAAAAAATAGATTATTCGCATGCAGATTGTTTGTACGGTTTAAATGCGTTAATTAGATAAGATTACGATATGATTATCCAGCCTATTGACACAGCGTGAAAATTAAGGCTATTCTAGATATAGGTTTTCACATATTAGTAATAACTGGTAAAAAGAGGTGTGAGAACTTGTAAAAAGTAGTGATTATTTCGCATTGGTACGGGCTAAAGGGTTTGGGAGCCTGCCTGATATGCCCAAAACATACACCGTCAAAGAGGTCGCAGACATACTTGGATTTAGTACAAACAGTATTTACTCGTTCCTCAAAGAGAAACGCATACGTGGCGTGCGAATAGGAAAAGGTAGGTTCAGAATTCCAGAGGAAGAGCTTTCCCGGGTACTCCATCTTTCTAAAAAAGCGACAACTACCCCGGAGACTTCGGTGGTAGACAAAGATACTCAGCCCCTCTCAGTTATTCCTGTAGTATCTGACGCGATGTCTCAGACTGGCGATGCAACCTTTATCCAGCCAAAAGATGAAACGAAGGAAAATCATGGATTGCTGACGCCAAACATCTTTGATTGGTTTATTGGTTTGGGGGCAATCGTTGCCGGGGTTGCATTGTTTTTGTTTAACTCAACGTTCACCATAGAAGAATTCCCCCGTATGACGATTGCTTATCCAATTATCCGTCTCGTGCTTATCGCGTGCGGACTCGGCATACTGATTAGCGGTTTGTTTGCTCAAGCCAAGCGATGGCACATGGTTTTTCATGTGTTGTTGTCGGTGATGGGGTTTTTTAACGCATTTGGCTTGATTAAAAGCGGTGATATTGAGGGGGGCGCGCTCTATGGAGCATTGGCGTTTGTGATCGCGCTAACGAATTTTGTTTCATTTGGTGGCATCGTATCGGTTGGACTGTATATATCACTTATCGCCTTTCTTGTGCCTGCAGTTATATTGTTTTTCCCTACGGATTCACATGTACAGTCGCTCTCAGTGTTTCTTGGGATGCAGACATTTGTTATAGGGGTGATATCGCTCATCGTGTCCATAGCTCTTATGATTATGTTTTGGATAGGATACGCGAAGGACAGAAAATTATTTTTGCTGGCAGCATGGCTTTGTACTTTAGGAGATATTGGTATTGCGTTGTGGTATGCACATTTGCAGTACTGGAGCAGGGCATTTTTTATTTTGGTACTTGCGGCATTTACAGCACTTCTTCCGTATTGGTGGCCTCTCCAGCAGGGGATTTCCCGGAAATATAAGTTGATGCTTCATGGATTATTTGTGGGTATCGGTGCTGTTTTTGTGTTGGCTGTGTTAATTGTCTATCTGTTACAACAAAGCATCTGGGAGGCTCGTGAGCGTGAAGTGATGAATAAAGTGCATATAGGTCATACACGACTCAATAATGCGGTAACGTCTATACAAAGTTCGCTTATTGTGGCGGCGACTAATGCTGATTTTGTTGAATCGCTGAACAAACCTGATGTCGCAACACTGAATAAATACAGCAAAATAATATATGAAAGTAATCCGAATATACGAAGGCTCATATTTCTCAATAAAGATGGGGAGGGGGTAGCGCTCTATCCGTATGGCACATTTGACGAGCCCAATTTTGCCTATCGTGATTATTATCAGGAGCCAAAAAATACCGGAAAACCGTATATCTCCGATGTGTTTCAAGCAAGAGCAGATCAATCAGGAAGGTATGTCGTGTCAATCACCGTACCCCTTTATGAAGATGGTGAATTTGGTGGTGTAGTGTCTGCCTCTATGGATTTAGATCGGATCGGATTATTGCTTAACCAAATTGCGTCAGGAGGACAGGGTGAATATTTTGTTGTGGCTGATGCGAAAGGTGTGATCGTGAGTCATCCGGATGAAAAGCTTATCGGGACATTAGCACCTTCTTCTGATCCGTTGTATCGTGCGCTAAAGGGAGAAGAAGGATTAACAAAAGGCATGATGATAGAAAAAATGCTCGGGATGATGGGGTATACCTATGTGCCTGAATTGCGCTGGGGGATAAGTTTGCGACTCCCAGCAGCCAACGTATTTGGGTTATCTGCCGAAGATATAGTGATAGTGTTCGGGGTGGTGGTTACCCTCATGGGCGTGGGTATCACGTTAATTTCATATATTAGGGGGCGCGTACTTACAGATAAGGAGAGTGGGCCCTGATGAACACTTCTTTATCTCCAGATGCTGCCCGGCCGAAATCCGCAACAGGCGGATTTCTCGCTGAAAAGGCGGCGCTTCCTCAGAGGAGATTATCAGGCTCATCAGTGCTCACACCAATACTTCCCGTTATTTTTGCATTTATCATCGGGACTATTTTTGTCGGCGTTGTACAGATGATTCGCCCGGATGGTGTTGAAACGTCAAAGTTAAATGGCACAAGCAAGTCGTTTGTTGTAAACAATCTGACAGAAAAAATTCTGGCTGATAGTCAGTGGACAAGTCCATATCTGGTCATGGTGCAGCGTTTGGACGGTTCAATAGCCTATGCATTTGTAGAAAATGCAACCGTCAAAAACGGAAAGTTCATAGGTGACGTGACAGTGCGGTATACCAATGGCGATCATGGTATTGTTCGAGATGAAAATGGGACATTCTCATTTTTTCTCACAAAACTTGGGAGTCAGGAGCCTGTCAGCATCTTGGCATCGGTGATTGCCGGAGTGAAGCTCCCGGACGATACAATACTCCCCGTACAGCTTACTGACGGAACGTTTATTGGTGAGCAACTTGTGGGATCATTCATCGCTACGACCATATTAGATAGGATGCAGATTGCTGGAAATGTGTCTGCCCAAAAAGAAATACTTTCTCTTGCTCTAGAGCCTACGCTGAAAACAGTGGATATGAGTATGGTGATGATCCAGCGAGAAATTCTCAAGATGGCACTTAGTGGTATCGGTGAAACCGGAGGTGTTCTTGGGGTGACTACAGATAGTAATACGCGGGATGGTAGCCCTCGACTGCTCGCTTCAACACTCGGAAGCAACCTCATGGTGCAATCGTTTAGCGGAGAGGGAGTGATACGTATTGTACCAAACATAAATAATATAGATCAAAATATAACAAACCTACAAAATCTGAATCCATCATTTGGTGTTAATACGGTAAACCAATCGTCACAACTTGCATCATCCCAGTCGTTTTCACTTCAGGGATTTTATCCTTCTTCATTTATTAGTGGCGCTGGCATAGAGGGATCAACCGGAGCAACAGGGGCGACTGGCGTTCAGGGAATTAAAGGAGATTCCGGTGCTGCGGGTGCACAGGGAATTGATGGAGTAGATGGTCCAACGGGTGCAACAGG
>DJCU01000037.1:5274-5440 GCA_002430725.1 Candidatus Gottesmanbacteria bacterium UBA5942 | reverse complement strand
AGCGCTTGTACTGGGTTATCAATCACTCCAATTTGCCAAGCCCATGCGATATTTTTGGCCAATATATCCATCACTTGCTGTATTTTCCGGCATAGCACTTTGGTACGTATATACCTTTCTTGTAAAGAGATTACAACCTGTCTCTTATACACATCTCAGAGCCCAC
>DJCU01000037.1:4201-4950 GCA_002430725.1 Candidatus Gottesmanbacteria bacterium UBA5942 | reverse complement strand
ACCAACACATCCCCGAAGGACAAACAATTGCATGGGAACACTGGGATGACCCTCTACCCTTTCCAATGGAGGGATTTCCTGCTCCATCAATATATAAACAAATTCAACTTCCCTCTTTTGACCCTGATGACGAGAAAAAATCAGAAAAGATCATGACTGTCCTTGGTGAAACTGACTATGTTGTGCTTTCCAGCAATAGGGCATACGGAGCTTTATGGCAAACTAAAGAAAGATTTCCATTTATGTCAGACTTCTACAGCCGATTATTTTCCGGAAACCTTGGGTTTGAGCTCGTTGCACAATTTACTTCCCGTCCGACTATCCCATTCCCCTGGAACAACATATGTCTTTATGTTCCTGGATTTCGATACGGAATAGTATCTCGGATGCTGGAAGAATGTGATGCAGGGGGTATTTCCATTATCGATGATTATGCTGATGAAACGTTTACCGTATATGATCATCCGAAAGTACTCATTTTCAAAAAAGTGAAATAATAAAACAATATGAATGCCCTGAGCTTCTTTGTCGTTTTACAAATGCTCATCCTCGTTGTCCTCGACCTTGTCGTTCCCCATCAAAACTCACTGGGAATAGTAGGCGTCACGTATTGGTTGCTGTTGTGGCTCACCCTCCTCGTTTATACAGGATACGCGCTTTTCCACCTTACCAAAACACTCATTACATCAAAAATGTGGATTGTTTCGATTGTCGCACTCCTCTATCTTGGTGCCTTTGCTGTATCACTT
>DJCU01000037.1:1917-4037 GCA_002430725.1 Candidatus Gottesmanbacteria bacterium UBA5942 | reverse complement strand
CTGATGCTAGACATCTTTCCGGTGAAAGCACCAGAGAAATTTCGTGCGCGATTTCTCATCTCGTCAATACAAAACATATGGGGTTTTCATCGGTGTGCCACCTAGGATACCCCGCCCGCCAATTCTATATTCCTGCACTCCCCAGCATATTTTTTGGCAGGTCACTTGTCGCATTACAGGCAGGAAGCCTGATCTACTTTATTTCTGGATTTATCGTATTTCTCCGGGGTCTCGTTATTGCAAATAGGCAAAACAAACACGCAGATATTACCGGTGGCATTATCCTCACCACATTATTTCATTTCCATATGGCGACATATATTATTCTTACGTTTGAACAAGCCATGTATCCTATGAGTTTCGCAATGTTTACTGTGGGGTTGTGGCTTACATGGCTACATGAACGATCAACCATCGTGCTTCTTTTGCTAGGACTTATCCAACTTATTCTCATTCACTCCTATACACCTGCACTTGCGGTTGTTGCGCTCAATCTTTTATTGTTTCTTGTATTCGCCTATAAGGCTTATCGGCAAAAAACAAAACATTGGGTGCTTTTTATGGTTATTTTCTTCATTTCATGTCTCAGCCTATGGGTATCAGTGCAGACCAGGTCTGATATACGAATTGCTCCAGCAAAAACACCGATGTCTTTTGACATGGCATTTATTACTCTGGGAGAAACATGGCGACACATCGTGTATAAATCAGGCACAATTCCCTGGACGTCACCCATGTTTACCCTTCCTTTCGTTGGCGCGCTTGCACTAAGTCTTTTTGGTCTTTTTGGTCCACCCGCAACTGCAATTACGTTATGGATGCTTATGGTGATTGCGGGGGCGGTAATTTCCAATGGATATGCGAGCGGTTCGGTAGATTATAAGTTACAACGAGCAACGGTAATGATCCCCTATTTTCTCGCACTTCTTGTTGAAATGAGTAAATTTATCCGAGTACCCAAAAAAATACTCACTATCATTGCGTTCCTTTTTCTCGTCACTGGTATAGGTACGTTTATGGACATTCGTGCAAAAAAACAAGATATGCACCAGGTCGCATTAGCGAATTTTCTCGCGCCAAACATCCCCACCAATGGACAAGGCGTGTGGCTTGGTACTATCTATATTGAAAACGATCTCGCTCCATTTATAAAAGGAGATAATTTTGAAGATGCAGCGCTTTATTTCCTACCAGGTTGGCATGGAAAAATGAAAGATATACCAATAAACTCTCCGTGTCAGTTAGAAAAAGGGGTATGGATCATGCCTTCATCTCACCCCTGCACCACCTCACTCCAATCGTCACAGCATGCGAAACGACTGGATACCTCGGTATTTCCTGAAATCAGAGATAACACAAAAAACACATCCGTTGATCTTATTGTTATTGAATAACGGTAAATAATTTGTTCCACGCTTTTCTCGCTCGCGAAACAGCAAACACCGTCAACGCTTTCCGCTGAAGAGTCGCAAGCGTTGCTTTTTTGCCCACAACCTTGATAATTGCATCTGCAAGTAGCTGACTTTTGGCAGGAGGTACTAACATCCCCATGCCGGTTAATGTAACCGGCACACGCACCCCGGGTAACGCAGAGGCAACCACAGGGACACCACAAAGCATCGCCTCTACCTGCACCATACCAAACGCTTCAGTACTATTTATGGATGGTAATACCAACACATCGATACACTGATAAAACGACCCCATCTCTCGAGGTGTAATACTCCCCAAAAAAACAACGTGCTTTCGCAGCTTGTGTACAAGTTTCATAATTTTTTCTTTGTACGCCTCTTCTCCCACCGGCTCCATCGGCCCTGCGATAACAATTTTTACCGTTTTCCCCCTCATGTGCTTCTGGATAACAGGGAGCGCTTCCAAGACATATTCAATGCCTTTTTCTGCAGCAAGACGGGCCGCAATACCAATGATAACGTCTGCTTTTCCTACTTTTTTTTGTATATCAACTATTGTTTGTTTATATATGTTGGGGACCGCAATTGGCGGCACAACCGCAATAACTTTTCGTTTTGTAAGACGCTTGAATAACCCTAGTATTTGACTCGATGCTTCGTAATCTCTCGTATAGGTGACCACACTATCAGCAACAAGGAGTGTCACCA
>DJCU01000037.1:605-1720 GCA_002430725.1 Candidatus Gottesmanbacteria bacterium UBA5942 | reverse complement strand
CAGCAACAAGGAGTGTCACCATATGAGAAAGCTCAAGAAGCGACTGAATAACGCTGTTGATAAACCCTTCGGGCAACACCACCTCACAGTGATACACCGCGACAACACGCTTGCCTTGTAACTTCGCGGCAAGTGCGGTTACCACCCCCTCAAATTGAGGCAAATGAACAACTGTCACATCATGAGAACCGGTCAGTCGCCATGAAGAAAGAAGCCACGCGATAGAAATAAATCCTTTATGTAATGAAACAATCCATGGCACACGATGCACCATGACATTGCCAATCCGCGCAGTACGAGGCAAATACTGATCATGCTGCATGGTAATAACCGATACACGCTTCCCTTCAGCAATAAGTGCTTCTGCCCATCGGGATGCCGCTATCGTCAACCCGGAAATATATGGATGGTAGTAAGTAATAGAAAAAAGTATCTTCACGATGAGCGATGTTTTTTCTTGATAATATCTTGTAGCGCATGCTCCAAATAGGGATGCTTTGTGGGATACACACGATTTCGATCGAGCAAATTATAAATCCAATGAATTTCCGTATCTGTTACGGCCGATGATAAGTGCGCTACGATATCCCAATTGTCTTCAAGAAAATAATCAAACTTCATTTTCCGTATCACCCGCTCTTTGTATTTATGAGGTTGTTCCTCTCGCTTGTTCAGTGTGATACTCGTAAAACACTGACGAAGATTCCACCTATTGAGAAACTGATACAGATTTTGCTCCAAAAAAGCAAATCTGCTCGTCACTAAATGCGCCTCTATTACATTCTGACTCGTTAAATCGCGCAACAATTGCGCACCACGTGATGGAAACATGCTTGACTCATGTGCGAGCGCCCACAAACCACGCTGCAGTGGCGTTTTCGGCACAAAAAAACTTACGTTGTGTATACCAAGGAGATGTTTTTTTATGAGTGCTATGGGGAGCCTAGTCAAACGCGCGGGATTGTACGCCACCACGCCATCAAAATCTAAACCGACAATAATTTTTCGTTTCATACCAACGGATCATATCATCAAAAAACGCATTGTGGAATTCCCTCTATGGGAAGTTGACAGCCTGCCCAACTATCAACCCCCCATAGAAAGCACAATGCGTT
>DJCU01000037.1:0-388 GCA_002430725.1 Candidatus Gottesmanbacteria bacterium UBA5942 | reverse complement strand
ATCTCGGTCATTGTAACGCCCGATGATTTCCTTGTCAACAACTATCAACTAAGGAAAAAAGTAATGAGAACATAACAGAGAAAATAAATTGGCTATTTGGAGAGCGATCATACAATCCAAAAGAAAAATATTAGCTTCAAAAAAATATTTGACAACTATTTCACGTTCTTGGTATTTTACCTCTTGGTATCATTCACGATTGCCCATTGCGAATGGTGCCATATATAAAAGGCATTACTATACGTAGCAAGAATCCCAAACCCAATGCTAGCGGTAGTGATGCTTTTTTATTGGGAAGAAACAAGAAGATTACGCGGTGACCCTACTCCTCTGTCGTGACTTGTTCGCTTTCACATGCACGGTTGTCCTGTTATCTAAAACTGCTCCC
>DJCU01000004.1:10787-11407 GCA_002430725.1 Candidatus Gottesmanbacteria bacterium UBA5942 | reverse complement strand
GCGTCAGATGTGTATAAGAGACAGGTGTATGTTTTTTCGGTTTGTGTGTCAACAACAAGACAAACCGACAAAAAGAAAAGAGGATAAGTAGGAAGAACACGAACGCAAAAAAGTGGAAAATTATGTGGATAATTTATGAATAATTGTGGATAAGTGGGAAACGTCATGTTGAAGGAGCCCATAACTTTTGTTTTATCCCCGTTAGCGCTGCGCGAAGAGACTCGTTCGTGGATAGTTCCTGGGTAATAGTCTCAACTCCGTGCATAACCGTGGTGTGATCTCTCCCACTTAGTGTTCCACCGATGTCGTCATACGTCATACCTAATTCAATTTTTGACAAATACATATACACCTGTCGCGGCCTAGCGATTGGCCGGTCTCTTTTTGCTCCCTTAAGGAGGGTTGGTTTAATATCATAATATGCAGCAACAGCCTCTAACAATTCCTGTGGAGTTACTCTCCGCGCGTTTTTCCCCTGATTGTTTATAGTAATTTTTGTGTTAAGAAGAGAGGAAATGAGATCGGGAGTGATTGGTTGCGGCTTTGTAGCAAGCTCCGTTGTTAATCTTCTCAAAAAACCCTCTATTGCACGCGCGTCTACAACATTTGCAGCAATAAGT
>DJCU01000004.1:0-10563 GCA_002430725.1 Candidatus Gottesmanbacteria bacterium UBA5942 | reverse complement strand
ACAACATTTGCAGCAATAAGTTGAGCACAGTCGCTCGGAACGGTTAACCCAAGCGCCTTTGCCTTTATGTTGACAATTGCCGCGCGAAGCTCAAAGTCTGGTGGAGAGATATCGACAATTAGCCCTCCCTCAAACCTGCTTCGTAATCGATCTTCGAGTCTGGCAATTTCGTGGGGTGGTCGGTCGCTGGTGAGGAGTATTTGCCCACCCTCTCGAAGCACTGCATTAAATGTGTGAAAAAACTCTTCCTGTGCTGTTTGCTTGCCCGCAATAAATTGTACATCATCAACCATAAGAAGCTCAGCCCCTCGATATTTTTGTTTAAATTGCCTGGCAGTTTTCGTTTGGATCGCCTCAATGATTTCGTTTAAGAATTCTTCTCCCATGCAATACACCACTTTTAGCGAAGGCTTCGCAATAAGCAAGTGATTTGCTATTGCATACATAAGGTGGGTTTTTCCCACTCCTACCCCACCGTATAAAAATAAAGGGTTGTATGCACTACCTATTGTTTTTGAAACAGCGGTTGCCGCAGCATACGCGAGTTGATTTGTTGTTGATACCGCGTAGTTGTCAAACGTAAGATCCGGGTTAATGTGTAGTTTTCTCGCGCGCGTTAGCGTGTTTAATTCAGCGTCTACTACCTGAGTAAAGAGTGGCCCGGGGTCTCCGCCCACAGACTCTTTTTTAGGTAACACCATAAAAACAAGGCTGGTGTTCCCGCCCGTTTTGTGGTCGATAACGCTTTTAATAAGGCTGTAATATCTTGTTTCTGCGAGCGTTCGCATGATGGGGCTTGGAAATCCCACCGAAGCAACGTCCCCATCAAGGCTAATAAGCTCCGAGTGAGCGAAGTGCGTGTGATAGGTGGCTTTTGAGACCGATAGCTCAATTTCAGCCAACACCGATTTCCATAGTCGATTTAAATCCATAATATGAGGTGGTGAGCAGTCTGTGGATAAGTTGTCCACATACTAAACAACCCGCCCCTGCTTGTCAAGCAACCGAGAACACCGATTTTGGTGTGTTATAGTGAAATGAATGAAGCTGTTGTTTCAGCGTGTTTTAATGTGGGTGAATAAGACGCAAAGGTCGAGGTTTATCACCGCGCTATTTTTTTTCTTAATTTTTTTTGGCTTGTTGCTTGGTGACGGAAAGCAAGGGCTCGTGGAGGTATACGGAGCCGCCTCAATACTCGTTCTTTGGGTGTTCCACGTTATATATAACAAACCCGAGCCAACACCTCTTCCGAAACAAATACACTTTTCGTGGGTGCTGCTTTTTGTGGCGACAGCGGTTTCGACCATTGCATCGATAAGTGTCGGCTTTTCTTTTTCGTGGATTGTACGCCTGCTTTCTGGTTATGTTGTATACAGGTTGTTTGTTGATCTTGCACCTAATGGAGGTGAGAGGTTATTTTCTCGCTGTTTATTGATATTTATAGGGGCGGCTGGCGCTTTGTCTCTTTGCTATTATCTTTTCCCCGGCATACGCAGTATTACCCCATCTATGAACCTACTAAGCGCTAGCTTTGGGCACAGTCATTTGGCGGATCTTCTTGTTTTTGTTTTTCCGTTGGTATTGGTTGAGGTGTTTTCTTCAAAAAGCAGGCTACGTATTGGTCTATTGGTTATGTATTTTGTCATGCTACTCTCCACCATGGCGAGAGCCTCATGGGCAATTGTGATGCTTTATGCGACTTTCGTGTTTCGTTTCGCAAACAAAACAGCGTTTTATAAAAAAGCCCTTATAGCTGCCTTATCGATAGTTGTCATTGGTGTTGTGTACATAGGGCTAGCGCGCCTTTTTTCGTTGGGAGAAGAAACAACAAGAGAGTTTTACACTCGACCCAGGTCTCTTGAGGTGCGAGTATTGTATTGGCAACAAGCTCTTGATGGCTTTATTGATTCTCCCTTGTTGGGTAATGGACCGGGCACTTTTTCTCTCGTATCGTTTCGTCACCAGAGATACCCGACTTCATCTTCGTGGTTTGCACATAGCCAGCCGTTGCAAATATTGGCGGAGATGGGGGTTGTTGGGATTGTTACGTTTGGTTTTTTGATATTTTCACACATACGCTTTTGGTATAAACAAAGACGCTTGTTACAAAATAGTCAAACCCACACATCGTTGATTTGGGGGCTTGCACTCGTTTTTATTTATAGTTGTTTTGAGTTTGTGCTCGATTACTTTATTGTATGGTTGTTGTTTTGGGCAGCTGCTGGAGTTATTACCGGTACAACAATAAATATCAAAAGCGGTCAGCCCGATAAGAGCATAAAGGTTGCCGTTGCTGCAATTGGTATATTTTATTTCTTTTGGGTAGCAGGAAGTAGTGCGGGGATATTTATGAAACGGCACGACATCGCATTTTTTTTGGCCCCCTTTGACACAACACAATCGCTTATTTATATGAGTGATGTGGTGCAAAATAAACACCCACTTGGCGAGCGCTTGATAAGCATATTTCATAGAAAGAACCCACGTTTACTTTATGAAATAAGCAAAACCAAGAAGAACGAAGGAAACATTGTGGCATACGGGAACTATAGTAAAGAAGCTGTGTTTGCTGACCCGCAAAATATAGAATTATTGTCACACTATTTGGCATATTTAACACTACTTGAGGACGGCCGAGCTGGTGATGAAATGTTGCAGCTGCTTCGCCGCGCTCTACCAAAACATTTAGAAAGCCAAGTAAACGCGCTACAACCCTACGCTCGAGAAATAGATGCATCAATTAAACACTATTACACAAACGAACGACCAAGGCTGAGAGAAAGATATCTGTCAGCGTTGTATGTTATTGGACTTCATCATTGGCAAAGCGCCCCCCAACTGACACTGTCGTTGTGGACGCTAGCAAAAGATACGTTACCAGACCTGGGGGCGATACATGTTGAAATCGCGCGTTTATATCAACACAGTATGCACGATGACAGCGCAGCGCAGGCAGTGTTGCAAAAGTGTACTGCAATCGTATCTGCGAGAAAACAGTGTGAGGATTTTATGAACACAGAGCTGTTACCTCCAGGGGACTTTTATGATGCGCTATATTAGCATTGTTAAGATAATTACGCAGGAATCATGACACACCACTCATTGTTGTGCTACACTCTACCACATGAAATCGGTAGCCAAAATAAAGCAATCCCCATTTATTACTCGTTTTGATATTATTGTGCTTATTTCTGTGATAATGATTTTGGCCTCAATTGGCGTTGTGGTGAAGCTTGTTTTGCAAAAAGATACATTTGTCACCGTAGAGTTGTTGGCTTCCGGTGGTGAATGGTGGTGGGGCGTCCCCCCTCCTTATTATTGGAATACGCGGGATGTTGTTATCGGGGCAACAGAGTATGACTCACTAAATAAACCAGCAGTTGAAGTGCTTGACCTTGTTAAGTACAGCGAAGATGACAGGCGTTTTATTTGGATGAAGGTTCGGCTTCGAGCAAAGCGAAATTATCTTACGAAGCAATATGTTTTCCGTCAGGAATCGTTGCAAATTGGAAAAACGCTTCATATTGCTCCCAACAATATTGCGCTTGTCGGACACATTGTGGGCATTGAAGGTATTGGAAATCTATGGAGCACCGAGTATGTAGAAGTTGTTGGAAAAGCGCTCAATGTGCGCCCGTGGGAAGCAGATATTATAAAAATTGGAGATAAAATTACAGATAACAAGGGGGATCTTGTTGTTGAAATACTCGATAAAAAAGCAGAGTTTGCGGACGTAATGACAACCACATGGCAAGGAGAGGTTTTACAGAAAAAAAACCCATTACTTCGCGATGTTACTATCACGATGAAAATGCGCGTTATGAAGGATGGGCAGATGCGATACTTTAATTATTATCAGCCGATTGGGGTGGGCAATAAGACGCGAATTCAACTTGCTGGCACCGCAGTGGAAATAAACATTATGTCAGTAATGCCCGCACGTTAACGTATTTTTTGAGCAATTATATAAGTGCTCCATGGTGGATTTTTGGGAGGTCGAAGCGGGAAGCCAATATTCCCCCACTCAATTATTTTTAGACCCGCTTGTTGTAGATAGTTTTCTAGTTCCGGATAAAAAAAGTAGCGCATAACATGCGTTTCTTCGAGCGTGTGATGATTGTGAGCGCCACCATAAATTGTCAGGTTATGGTGGACTGAAACAGTGTTTGTTTGATAAGAAATAGTCGGTGTTTTCTTTCTGTGTATGGTAAAACCATTTCCTTTATAGCGTTGTTTTATTATTTTAGGACGCGAAAGTAAAACACCGGGACCGTACCAACAATCGAAAATCAATAAACCGTTTTTGTGTAATAGAGAAGATACATTAGTAAAAAATGCGCGCACCTGCTCGTTTGTAGTCATGTAGCTTGCGACATCAAACAACGAGGTGATCACATCATAGTGGGGGGAGGAAGCAAATTTTAAGAAGTCTTTGTGTATAAAATGAATAGGAATGTTTTGAGAATGCGCTTTTTGCTTTGCTATCGCTATCATTTCAGCTGACCGGTCTACCCCGGTTACCTTAAAGTTTTGTTTTCCAAATAAAACCGCATGTACGCCAGTTCCCGATCCAATATCAAGAAGCGAAACATTTTTGACATTAGGAAGACGTGCGTGAATATGTTTGGTAATAAAAAAAACCTCCCGCGCTATGTTTCTATGCTGATAAATAAGATCATAAAAAGGAGCGGTGAGAGAAAAAGCCATAGACGATTGTTTTTTTGTTTTCATGATGAAATAAGATTTTTTGCTGTAGCAAGTAGCACTCTTCCTGTTGCGTCCCAACTAAATCTATCACATACATACTTTCTTGCAGATTTTCTCATGGCAGACTTTTCTTTTGTTGAAAGCATATAAAATTTTTGCATGACGCTGCTTGCGTGTTTATGATTGCGTGGGTTGATATAAAATCCAGTTATGCCCTCCTGTATTTCTTGATCATCTCCTCTACTTCGAATGACTGGAGTGCTACACGCCTGCGCTTCTAATACTGAAAGGCTTGCTGTTGATCCCCCCGCGCTTACCATTGAGCCAGTGTATACAAACACATCGAGTGATCGATAGTAATCTGCCAGGCGTGATTCGTCAATATTACCCACAAAATGCACCACACCTGATAAATGATTTTTTTGGATATACGATTCGTACTGTTTTTTTATTTGTGGATCAGCGATGCTTTCAGATATATATGCTACGAAAGGAACAGTAGAGCGAGAGAGAGACGCAAGTATAGCCAGAAAATTTTCAGTTCCCTTAAAAATCGTGTAGTCAGTGCTGTGCCCAATGGTTAATACACTCCCAGCGCCCCCCCATTTTTTTGGTTTTGGAGAAAAAAATCGAGTATCCACACCGTTTGGAAGAAAAATATCGGGATTCCTTTTGTAAGTTTCTAAAATATACGGCACAACAGAGGGGGCAAGCGCGGTGAGAACCGAGGTGGTATTGTATGCCCATATATCAAGAGGGGCATATAGAAATTTTGCCACCGCTACACAGAGCTGTGAAAATTTTGATAATGAAGCTACGCGAACAGGGTCATAAAAAATTGCGAGCGGTTCAAAGCAGTGGCAAATGGTGTGATTTGATATCAAAACGCCGAGAAAATTCATCGGAAAGTTTGTTGCGAACACAACACTGTTTTGTTTTAACACTCGCTTAAGTTCAAGAAAATTAATAAGCAATGTTACGGGAAGGAGTAGCCAAAATAGTCGCGGGGGTCTCCAAAGCTGTGTTACTGATATGCCCGCTCGTTTATATAACCTTTTCCACTTGGGGCTTATTGCATGTAAATATAGGTGTACCCGTTGTGTTTTTGCTATGCGGAGCAGTAATTCGTAGAGATACTTTTCTCCCCCTCTCGAGTAAACACTTTCTGTGTGGAGCACGTGGAATTCGAATTGTTCGGTTTTCATGATTTAATAATAGTGCCTATTTTTTTTGCGAACACAAAAGAAGCGTTCACTAGTCCAAAGCCCATCGTAATATATGTAGCGCTTAGCGCCAATGCAATTATTTGTCCAGTTGTTATGAGGGGGTCTCCATGTTGATAAGCTCGGATTGTTTCGAAAACGTATGAAGAAGGCACTGCATAAGAAATAGTAGAGAGAATGCCAGGGAGGGCTGTTCGTTCATAGAAAACGAGTGAAAATATCTGAAGAATTGTGCTTATTATCCACCCCGAAAAGCTAACTCGTTCCCCGAATAATAAAACAATCGCAAGTGAAATATATGAAAACGCCACGCCGACAAGCTCGAGTTGAAAAATCCAAAATAACGTGTGTATGCCAAGTGTCGAAAAAAACGATGGATATATGAACGCAAGCACCCCACCCAATACCACAAGAGAGATAGCGATTTTAGTAAGAGCCGCTGCGGTTACTCCAATAAGCAGCTCCCCCATGGTAACTGGCGCGACAAGTATGCCTTGTATATTTTTGGAAACAAAATCATCCGTAAATTGCGCAACTGCCTCTTGTATGACTCTTGCAGTACAATTCCAATACACAATTCCTGTAAGAATTATTACTCCCATTGCCTCCGCTTCGGCAGGTTTATTTTTTCCGCTTGCAGCGAGGAAGCCAAAAAGAATGATTTCAAATGCTGGCCACACAAACATTTCGATGATGCGTGCTGGATTTCTCTTTACAGAATAAAGGTAATGAAGATATAAGCCGCGAATTCTTCTCAGCGAGTTACTATGCATAGTATGTGTTAATTTTGTTATTTTGTATGGGCTTGCCATCATAGACTATCTTGCCTTGTCGTAAAATTATCATCCTCGTGCAGATGTGCCTAATCTCATCAATGTTTTGAGAAATAAGCATTGACACGTTATTACTTTTTTTTCTTTTGCGAATGACGGTTAGTACGCGTTGAGTTAAGAGAGGGTCCATGTGCGCGGTTATTTCATCCAAAAACAATATTCTTGGGTTATTTAAAAGTGCTTTCGTAAAATTTACAAATGAGTTTTCACCCGAAGACAACCTGAAAATTTTTTTAAATAGCAATGATTCTGGTATTCGGCAAAAGCGCCAAAGTTTGGTCACGACAGATCGAAATTTAATCGTGCCATATAGGTCTGCGTATGTTGTCAGATTTTCTCTGACTGACGCATAGCCACCCAGACGTTGACTGGAAGAAGCATAGTTTATATTACTTGCGATATGTTGCCGTGATGTTTTGAGCGGTAAACCCATGAGGGTTATTTCGCCCGAATCTGGTTCTAATAGTCCGGTAAGTATGTGAAGGAGTGTGGATTTGCCCGCCCCTACGGATCCCGCAATGCCCACAATCTCGCCTCCCCGTACAGAAAGTGATACATTTGATAAAATACGCTTTCCACCAAGGGATTTATTTATGTTTATTAGCTCTATCATGCAAGGGGTTTTGACACATGTCCGCGGGGCAACGCGTTATGTCGCCGATAAATTATATCGAAGAAGCGCATACACAACAACAATTTACGCGATAACAATCGTTATGGCGATATTGTCAGTTGTTTTTGTGTTTACGTTGCCCGACCCTATTCGACCAAAAACAAGCATTGGATCAATGAATATGCTTGCGGCGATCGCTTTGATACTTACCGTTGTTATAAAAAAGAGACGCGCGATGTTTTTGCAAAAAGCACAATGGAAGGCAATACATTATGCAGTTGTTGCATACACCGTTGCGGTATTAGTGTCGCTTTTATATACGCAAACTATTCAGGATAGCACTCCACTACGCATATTGTTTTCTGGGGTGGTGATGTTTTGGGTGTCTCAGGAGATACAGCCCACCGATAGACAAAAAGCGATGCTTATTCATGTTTTGGGCGCGGTCGCATTTTGTATAGCGTTGCTGAGTTTGTTGCAGGTGGCATTTCCTGATCTTATGAACAGCATCGCCTCAACATATTTACGAGGTCGTGCGGCATACGGGATAACAGTGGAATTTAATAGGGGTAGATTGTTGCATTGGGGGGTTCTTGTTTTTATTTTTCCGTTCTTTTACACGTCAAGCCTTCTTCTTAATTGGAGGGCGAGGATTTGGACATTGTTATATGTCGCGACCGGTTATGCAGCGGTGTTGGGATCTATGATTATTTCTAATTTTCGCGGAGCGTTTCTCGTGTTTATTGGCGCTTCTTTTGCGTATGGATTGTATGCAAAACGCTTGGGGTACATAACTACCAAGAGAGTATATTATATCGCGGGCTTATTTGTTGTCGCATTAATTTTTGGTCTTATAATCGCCAAAGGAGTGCTTGGATATAATTTACTTGATCGATTTTTGTTGCAGAATTCCAATCGGGATGTGGCTGAAACGTTGGGTCGAATAACGTTGTTTGACCAGGCACTTACCGTATTTCAATCATATCCCCTCTTTGGTGCTGGATATGGGAATTATTATTCAGTTGTTTGGCCGTTCCCCCATATGCAATATTTTTCAATCTTTGATCAGTTTGAAACGTATCCCGTCCCTATCGCTGCTCATAATGAATTTTATACAGTGCTTGCTGAAACCGGCATGTTTGGTTTTCTAAGTTTTCTTTTTGTGATTTGTCTTATTGGTACTCGATTGTATGCTCTCATGTTTACACAAAGGCTTTCTCATATTGATACGCTTTTTACCTTAACGCTTGGGGTGTCATATATGACTATCGCAACCTATATATGGTTTGAGAATATGTACCCTCAAAACATTGTTTACCTTTTAGTGATGGGCGCTATAGCAACGCGCTGGATAAAACCTAGGGTCTCATGAAACGTACTCAACACGTCAAGAAGGTCATTGTGCAGATTGTAACGCACAATAACGAGCGTACGATACGCGCTTGTATAGAGTCAGTTAAGGCACAAACGCTTTCAAGCGTTGACGTTGTTGTAATTGATAATGCATCTTCTGACGCCACAAGGATGATAGTAAAGACGCTTGGTGTATCGTGTATTGCTCTAAAAAATAATCGAGGGTATGGGGCAGGTCATAATGTGGGGTTGGCTCAGGGGAATAGCACATACGTGCTAACACTCAATCCGGACGTAATAATTTCTCCTGATTTTTTACAGAGGTTAGTGTCTGCGATGGAAGACGCTGGAAAACAAGTGGGCTCCGCACAGCCACTTCTTTATCGGGTAGAAAAAATGAACGAGCAGTCGTTTATTGTGGACAGTGGCGGTTTATATTTTAACCCTGCTAGGCGACAGAAGTTGCGTTTTATGGGTAGGAATATCAAGCTACACCCGCTTGTCCAACAGCACATATTTGGGCCGGATGGAGCTGCCGCCTTTTATCGTAGATCAATGCTTCGGGATATTGATTTGGGAAATGGAATATTTGATGAAGACTATTTCATGCACAAAGAAGATGTTGATATTTGTTGGAGAGCGCAGCTTCGTGGATGGAAATCGTTGTTTGTGCCGAAGGCTGTTGGGTACCATATACGTACTTTTCGACCCGGGAGACGTGAAAATATACATAACAATTTACGAGTCTTTGCAGTGCGAAATCGATATGTGTTGATGTTAAAAAATGAACTACCGAGCTTATTTATGAGAGATCTAGTGTGGATTATGGCATACGAAGTGCTTATTTTTGCTTATATATTGTTGAAGGAACAAGCTTCGTTATCTGCGTATGGTCAGGTAGTTGCGTTATTACCTTCTTTACTAAGAAAAAGAGCGGTTATCCAGCGCAATCGTAAGGTCAGTGCTCGCGATATGGCGATCTGGTTTAGATGGAAATCACTATGAGTAGGTTAACATCGACAGTGTATGTAGGTATTGTTACGTATAACAGCGCGCATCTTATAGAGGCGTGTCTTAACGCTTTATTGAAGCAAGCATACCCGAAGGTGCGAATTGTTGTTTTTGATAACAACTCCTCGGATGACATAGGCAAACGCGTGCAGAAATATCCACGCGTTCGATTTATTCAGAGCGCCCAAAATGTCGGATATGGAAGAGGTCACAACAGCATCATATCAACGATTCCATTTAAGCGAAATGATTATTATTTGACGCTAAACCCTGACGCGCGTCTTACGCCCACATACATTTCTCGACTTGTTACCCGTTGCCGCCGTCAAAAAGCAGGATGGGCAGTTGGTAAGCTGTATAAAGATATAAAACAAACAATCCTTTATAGTGCTGGACACGCAATGTTTCGAGATGGATACGCTTTTAATATCGGGTATGGCATGAAAGATACTGAGCAATATGCGTTTGCCCGTAAGATTTTTGGAGCACCTGGGGCAGCAGCACTCTATTCTTATCAGCTTATTCGTGACATATCCGCAGGAAACAATTTTTTTGATCCCGTATTTTTTCTTTACTATGAGGATATAGATGTAGATTGGCGGGCAAACCTTATGGGTTATACGTGCTGGTTCGAACCATTGGCTACCGCAGTTCATCCTGGAGGAGTAGCCCCTCGAAGGCTTATTGGAGATATATTGTGCAATCGGTTTATTATGGTTATAAAAAATGCGTTTTTTATGGATTTATTGTTTTATAACTTCCCTATTATTTTTTTTCATTTAGTTGTGCGTTTGATAATCACTCCTCGGGTGGGCTGGTATAT
>DJCU01000009.1 GCA_002430725.1 Candidatus Gottesmanbacteria bacterium UBA5942 | reverse complement strand
TCTTATCATTGGGGGGTGGAGTATGTCACAGAGCCCACTGAACGACAAATACACTTAGCTCATTTTGCTGTCGATAATGGGGCTGATGTAGTGCTCGGGAACCATCCACATTGGATACAACCGGTGGAGTTTTATAAAGATAAGTTTATTATTTATGCGCATGGAAATTTTGTATTTGACCAAGAATGGAGTGAGGAAACCAAGCTTGGAGTAATTGGGGCATACACTTTTTACAACAAAGCATTAGTTGATGTAGAGTATGTGCCTATACGCATTATTGATTACGGTCAGCCATATTTCCTTGATGGTGACGCACGGTTTCACATATTGAGTAGGATGAAAGCAGCAAGTGAGCAGTTGGCAAAATAAAATATGAATGATACTTCCATATCAGTTGATGTGCTCACTCGCCAATCGCGTAGCTCTTTACGTTTACATATTACAGATGACGGGCTTGTGGAGGTGAGAGCGCCTCACTTTATGCCGGAATTTTTCATAAACCGTTTTGTACAATCGAAGCGGGAGTGGATTATCCGAGCAAAGAAACGGGTGCTCGCGTTACCTAAAAGTACCAAGCAAGCGTATGCCGAAGGTAGCCTGTTTTGTATCGCGGGCGTACGATACACACTCCATCATACGGATGGAAATTCTATTGTTATTGCAGGTTCTCGAATATTTTTTCCAAAAAAATTTGTGAAGCATCCAAAACAACATATGGAGGGTTTTTTACGGAAATTTGCGAAGAAATATTTGTCAGAACGGGCGCTTAAGTATGCAAGTGCAATGGGCGTTCGTTATAAGCGAATATCCATACGGGATACACGCAGTCGATGGGGGTCTTGCAGTAGTTCGGGTACAATCAGCTTTGCTTACCGGTTAATGTTGGCCGATGCACCGATTATTGATTATGTCGTCATTCATGAGTTATCGCATATTACACATCACAATCATAAACAGGTATTTTGGAATAGAGTTGGAGAGTATTACCCGGATTATAAAGCAGCCCGTACGTGGCTTCGAAAAAATGGACATACGTTACACATATAGAAAATAGAGTAAAATAATAAGCTATGAAATCATTACAGGTATTGGAGACAGAGATTGCACGTATCAACGAACGAAATAAAAGGGTGGAGATGGATAAGGCGTGGGAAACGAGTGTCACGCGCCGCGTATTTATAAGTATCTCTACATATCTTCTGATCTCGGTATTTATGATGGCGTTGGGTGTAGAAAAACCATTTATTTCTGCGATTATTCCTGCGGTTGCCTATCTCATATCGACATTGTCACTCGGTGTCGTGAAGTCATGGTGGATGAGAAAGCAACGTTAAATTTTAAACTTTTCGACCAAAAAAGTAGATCCTACGATTAGCGCCCCGCCAACAATCTCCACAGGTTCTAAGCGTTCTCCCAGTAGCGGATAGGATAATAGCGCCACAAATACCGGCGTGAGTGAAAAAATCATGGTGACAAATGATGCGGTTGAAAACGTGTACGCGCGATTTCGCGCCATAGTGAGGGTAAAAGAAAAAGCCGCTCCGACTAAAATCATGAGTAGGTTTACTGGAAGTGTGAAGTTGCCGCTTAGATATCCAAATATGAGAAGTGATGCTGCTGAAACAATTGATATCGCAGAGCCACTTAAGTCAGGATGCATCCGAGATACGGTATGTTTTATGAGAATGTTTGCGACTAGCGCAGCGGATGCTGCCATGAGTAATGTGTAAATGTCGCCACGCGTAAGTGCAATAATTTGTCCACCGGTGGTAAGCAGATAAGAGCCGGTAAGGATAAGGAGCGTGAGAAACCATTTTTTTAGGGTGATTGCTTCCTTAAAGAAGATATAGGCAAAAATAATAGTAAATACTACGATTGTGCGATAGAGAAACGAGAAATTTACTGCAGACGTGTTGGTTAGTGCGAGCGCTTGTAAATAATTAATACCAATGCTTGAGGCGATACCTATGCCCACAAGATAGATTTTGAATTTTAGCGAGAGTGCTTTGTATGCGTTGATGTGGCGCTTAAAAAGAAAGAGCCAAGGGATAACCATGGCTAGTCCTATCCAGATTGTGAGGTTAAGTGGTTCTTCACCATGAGAGAGTAGGTAGCGAGAATTAACAATAGAGCACGCCCAAAGAAAAGAAGATGTGACGGCAAAAAACATTCCTTTATGTATTTTAGAAAATAATTTCATATCTGTGCTTATTATAGTGTATCCATGTAGTGATAAAATATGCAGTATGATCAAGGCTTCTCATTTTTCTCTTCCTGACCAAAACGGTGCGATGCACACGCTGACTGAATATAATGGTAAGTGGGTGATTCTCTACTTTTACCCCAAAGACGATACACCCGGATGTACCAAAGAAGCATGTAGTTTTCGCGATAACATCTCGGAATTTACCAAACGAGGAATAACGATCATTGGGGTTTCCAAAGATAGCATCTCCTCACACAGAAAATTTGCCGATAAGTATCACCTGAATTTTACTTTACTAAGTGATGAGCACCTCGAAACCATCAAGGCGTATAACTCGTGGGGGGAAAAAAAGTTTATGGGCAAGGTGTTTAGCGGCGTGTTGCGCAACACGTACCTCATCAATCCTCAGGGAAAGATCGCCAAAGTATACGAGAAGGTAAATCCGCTCGTCCATTCGGAACAGATACTCAATGATTTTGACAGTATTAAGGTGAAGAAATGAAGCATAACGAGTATCAGTTCAAGGCAAAAGTGTGGGAATATCAGGGTACTGGCACATGGCACTTTGTCACTCTGCCCCAAGAGATGGGTGCAGAGATTAAACAACTATTTGGATTGCCGAGGCATGGATGGGGATCGATACCTGTAGAGGTGACGATAGGTATAAGCACGTGGAAGACCTCGATTTTCCCCGACAAAGAAAGCGGGTCATATCTTTTGCCTATAAAATCAGTGGTGCGGAAAGCCGAGGGAATGACAAAAGGGGACGAAGTGATGGTGCTTATCCGGGTGCTCAACTAAGTTATTTCCGGATGTCTATATACTCCTGTAATTGGACGACAAAGTTAGCGACTGCAGGGATGAAGTTGAAGGTGCTCAAGGTTTTGACGACAATGGTAAGCACCATGGTTGCTCCGATGACTGACCCCAAGCCCCACATGAGACCACCGATAAAATTTTTGGCAATGATATTGCCCCATTTAGTTTTTTCGTTGGCCTCGTACCGTTCGCGTTTCATATATGTAGCATACGGTGTTTGGGGAAAATACGCCAGATGGGTGGCGCGTCAGGAAGTAATTCTTTGTGCGCGGGAGGCGTATTCGATTTCCGATACAGAGCGGCGCCAAAGTAGCCCTTTGCCACGAAGCGAAGCGTTTACGCCGTCTTGATCGATCCATTGGGATTTAGAAAAGCTTGCCAGCCTCACGGGTCGCTCACCCGGCAGCTCGAAGCTCACTGTCGCGCGATTTCTTCCAAATGAAATGTTTACCAAGCCAATTTTCTCTCTGCCCCCCACCGTCATCGCGCCTTGATATTGATGTAGTCTCATAGAGTGATTTGAAGAATTTTTCCTATAGTAACACATCGGTTCAATAGATCTCTACTTAAGTGGTAAAAAGGGGAAGAAAGCGGGGGTGGGTGATATAGTGGTGGCATGAGGAAAAAAGAGTTAACGTGGGATAGCGACATCCTCGTTACTGTTCGAGTAGAGCGGTACTCGCTTAATCAATTTGTGAAAGATTGTATAGAAGTCGCGGCGGTGACTTTTATAATTTTGAATTATATTTCGAAGAAATATTTAAAAAAGTCACTTCGGGAGCTGTGGCGGATATGTAGTCGTGTAGCTTTATGGATGTACTGGACGGCAATAATTTTTATATTTGTGCGTGCATTTATCGATGCACTAATTTCCCCCACGCCATAGTTAATAGTCGAAAATAAACTGAAGAAAAATAAATAAAATAAAATTTAA
>DJCU01000028.1 GCA_002430725.1 Candidatus Gottesmanbacteria bacterium UBA5942 | reverse complement strand
ACGTAATTTTGGTAGGTCACTCGTTTGGAGGGAGAGTCGCGCTTAAATTTGCGGAACTGTATCCTAACGATATTCATGCGATGGTGCTTACCGGCACTCCGGGTTTTAGCCCAATACCGTCAAAGAAATTAGTATTTTTTCTGATTATTTCAAAAATAGGCGGCATGATTTTTGCGTTGCCTGTTCTCAATATTCTCGCTGATCGTGCCAGAAAATTTTTATATTATGTTGCTGGAGCGAGGGAGTTTTTGCGCGCTGAAGGGCCAATGCGGCAGACTTTTAAATATATTGTCAAAGATGATTTGGTCGGGAGCATGACATCGGTACGTATCCCGTGTCTGTTGGTATGGGGCGAGCTTGATACTATCGTGCCCCTTTCTATCGCCAGACGAATGAGCGAAACTATTTCGGGAGCAGAGCTCAAAATAATTCCTCAGGAAGGTCATGCAGTGCCATTTAAGCAACCAGGATTGTTTACCTCATACATAAAGGATTTTTTGAAGATATAACTCGTTATGGAAATACTAACTACACTGGGAGTGTTGGGTTTTACTCTCCGACTCAGTCACAAAATTATTGGTTTACTATTCCTTTGGTGGAGAAAAGAGTATCGGTGGGACAGGATGCTTGTGCATCTTAGGACAAAACAAGGTGAAACAGTATTGTTTGGAAAAGCACACCTTACGTTTATGGGGTTGGCTGTGTTATGGATGATTGGACTGCAAGATGTTGCTTATGTATTGATAGCCTTTGCAGTTCTATTACTTGGAATTATTTATGCTCGGAGTTTACGCACTTGGTTTGTTCCTCCAATTTCACCAAAAGTAGTGTTGTTATTTTTGGCACTTTGCTCGGTAATCCCATTTATGATCATGTGGTCACCGCTTCCGATGTTGATAGCGTTATTGATTGCCGATCTTTTGTTGTTTCCCATAAGTTTGTTGGTAGTCGTGGGCATGTCATTACCCACCAAAATGTATCACTGGTTTCAGATTACGAAAGCGGTGCGTTTACTTCGTGCACATAAACCTATGACGGTCATAGGGATAACTGGTAGTTATGGAAAAACATCAGTGAAAGATTATGCAGCGACCATGTTGGGTGCTTCCTATAAAACACTAAAAACAGCCGCCAGCAAAAATTCTCCAATAGGAATAGCAGAAGTTATTTTGCAATCGTTATTGCCATCACATACATGTTTCATTGTAGAAATGGGGGCATATAAGCGTGGTGAAATACGCGAAATGTCCCAGATGGTGCGGCCTGAAATAGGCATACTTACCGCCATAAATCCACAACATCAGGATCTTTTTGGTTCTATCGAAACCACTATGAAAGCAAAGTACGAATTGTTCCAGAACCTTGTCGGACGAAGAATTGCGATAGTAAATCTCGATGATCCAAAAACAAGGCAGATGGGTGCATGGGCAAAAAAAGACGGATGTGAAGTATGGGGCTGGTCAACAGAGTCAAAGCTTCCCGAGAGTGTCGTTTCCTCTGAACATATTTTCAGAGCAAAAAATATTGAAGTTGCAGATGATATGGTCTCATTTGACTGTCATATCGGTCATGAAAAAGCGCATGTAAAGGCAGCAGTTATTGGGAAGCATCAGGTTGGAAATATTTTAGCAGCGATAGCCGCGTCAGTAGCGAGTGGTATGAAGCTCAAAGAAGCGGCTGCATCTACTCAAAAATTGAAGGCAGCTCATCAAGTGATGGAAGCGATACCGGGTATCCATGGATCGGTATTTATTGATGACACATTTAACAACAATCCAGATGCTGCAAAAGCAGCTATTCATTTTTTGGGTCGGAATAAAGGAAAAAAAATATTAGTATTTCAGCCAATGATTGAGCTTGGTGCGTTTGCTGAAGCATCACATGAAGCAGTGGGAGCGGAGGCCGCACGCAACGCGGATGTTATATTTTTGACAAACGCGAACTATTTTGATGCATTTAAGCGAGGGGCGACAAGCGTTGCTTCCGAAGTATCGCTTTCTGTCGCTAAACCATCAGAAATTGCAGCGTATATCAATAAACACGTTACCAAAGCCGACATGGTATTGTTTAAAGGCAAAGACGCAGAACATGCGCTAAAGCTTGTGAAGGTATGATGAAATATTTCCGTCATGTTATCTCTGCTTCACTCTCTCCTAATACGGAACTTGATGATATAACCGCAGCAATTACTGCGTTTTTTTCACCATGGCGATGGCAACATGGAAGCGATCTAAAAGCTATCAAGCAATGGTTCACGAGTCATTTTCCCACGAAGCATGTGACACTGTATAACAGCGGTAGATCGGCACTGTATGCGATACTAAGAAGTTTTGGTATAGGCAAAGGAGATGAGGTGATTGTACAGGCATTTACCTGTGTGGCGGTACCCAATAGTGTACTGTGGGCAGGCGCAACTCCGGTATATGCTGATGTTGACGAAACGTATAATATAGATCCCGCAGATGTAGAAAAACATATTACCAAGCGTACAAAAGCGATTGTCGTCCAACACAACTTAGGTATACCGGCAAATTTAGACGCGATACTAACTTTTACCAAAAAATATAACCTTCTTCTTATCGAAGATTGCGCTCATGCCCTCGGCGCATTGTATAACGGAAAACGTGTTGGCTCATTTGGTGACGCTGCATTTTTTAGTTTTGGCAGAGACAAAGCACTCTCAAGTGTATGGGGAGGAGCAGCAATTATTCATAAGAACTGTCGCGTCTCGGATGCTGCCGAAAAAATTCATACATTTCATAGTAGATTACCGATGCCGAGAGCGTCTTGGATAGCGCAACAATTATTTCACCCATTGGCGTTTGCATTTATTATCCCTTGGTACAATTGGGGAGTCGGGAAACTTTTATTGGTGTTTTTGCAGCGGATGAATATGCTGTCTTTCCCCGTATACCCTGAAGAAAAATTAGCAGGGCGACCCAAAGGATTTCCTGCACAGTATCCTAACGCGCTCGCAAAGTTGCTTCGGGTGCAGCTTCGAAAACTTGATCGTTATGTGGGTCAGCGAAGGAGTATTGCTCAATTGTATGCAAAGAAATTTTCTCGGTTGCCACACAACTTGCAGTATATGCCGGAGTCTGGTTATTTGCGGTATCCGGTGTGGATGGAGATCCCTGAGCAGTTTAGGCTGAAAGCAAAAAAACAAGGTATCCTGCTGGGGAATTGGTACCATAATGTCATCGATCCAGTTGGGGTTAATTTTGATAAAGTTGGGTATGTATTGGGAAGCTGCCCTCGGGCAGAAGAAGCCGCGAAACATCTTCTCAATCTTCCGACACGTATAACCGCGCGGGAAAGTAGCCAAATACTTGTACTATTTCGTACAATATAAGGTATGCAAATGAATTGGATAGACCTCGTCATCATTTTATTTGTTGTATATGAAATTTATCGCGGGTGGGAGAGTGGGTTTGCAGCACTTTTGGCAAATTTAGGATCTTTTTTGGGTTCGCTGTGGCTGGCGGTTCGTTATCATGCTGTGGTAGGTAATTTTTTTGTTACGAAGTTTGGTGTCGCTCCTTTATGGAATGATGTGATTGGGTACATAGTAATTGCCTTAGCGGCGCAAGCGGTACTAGAAGAAGTTTTTGTCCTCGCGGTGAACAAGTTGCCTAAAAAATTTCATACATCAAAAATAAATCATTGGTTAGGTGGAGCGCTATCTTCGGTGAATGCGTGCATTATTGTCGCATTTTTCTTGCTGCTCATTCTTTCGTTGCCGATACGGGGATCGGTGAAACAAGATATACGAAGTTCGACTATCGGCAGATGGTTTGTGGTGCTATCCGAGCGGTATGGTGGCGAGGTGCAGTCCTCACTAGAAGAAATTGCGAGGGAGGCTGGACGATTTTTGACTGTTAGCCCCGGAAGCCGCGAGCGGCTGCCAGTAGACGTGCCTGAGCAGGGCGTGTCCTTTACTATAGATGCGGCTACAGAGGCGCAAATGGTAACACTTGTAAATAATGCTCGAGCCGAAAAGGGGTTACCCGCACTTCGGGTAGATCCTGCTATTACTGAAGTTTCGCGGGGTAAAAGTCGCGACATGTTTGAGCGTAAGTATTTTTCGCATTACGACCCCGATGGAAAAAACGCGGCAGATAGGATGAATGCTGCGGGTGTAGCGTATGCCATTGTCGGAGAAAATTTGGCGTATGCCCCCACGCTTACAAGCGCTCATGATGGTCTTATGAACAGTGAAGGGCACAGGGCAAATATATTGGAAAGTAGGTTTCATCGGATAGGTATCGGTGTTATAGACGGAGGGTTCTACGGCAAAATGTTTACCCAGATTTTTGCTGATTAATTTTTTCATGTTGGACATTACTACTCTTACGGTGGGGCAGATGGCGACAAATTGCTATCTCATCACAGACCCAAGTACCCATGCATGTGTGATTGTTGATCCTGGAGATGATGCTGAATATATAAGTGATGTGATAGGGAGGAGTAACGGGCAGCCTACGATGATTGTGGCAACGCATGGTCATTTTGACCATATTATGGCAGCATTTGCGTTACAACTTGCCTACAAAGTGCCAGTAGCCATGCACCCGGAAGACATGTTTTTGGTGAGTAGGATGCGAAGCACCGCGCAGCATTTTTTAGGGTTGACCGATGTTGATCCTGAACCATCGGTTGATATCGCACTTCATGATAAAAGTATAGTGATGGTGGGTGATGAGCAGCTTATTGTTGTTCATACTCCCGGTCATACGCCAGGAAGTATTTGTCTGTATGAAAAAAATTCAAATGTATTGTTTTGCGGTGACACTATTTTTGACGGTGGCGCTATAGGAAGTGTCGATCACGAGTATAGCAGTCGCGAAAAAATTCGCGCTTCGATAAAAAAAATATTAGCATATTCAGCACAGACTAGATTGCTGCCAGGGCATGGTGAAGAAACTTCCGTTGGCAGTGCATCGGCCTTTCACGTACAATAGCGCTATGGCTTTGCGATTCGCCCCAGTTGACGACCAATCTGGTTGGGAGCTATTTGTACTTCGGAATGCACCCGAAGCGCTTTTCCAAAGCTGGTCATGGGGGGATGTGCAAAAACGTTTAGGCGCGACCGTCACGCGATACGGAATATTTGAAAAAGATAAACTTATCGGTGTCATGCAAACGGTGTTGGTGCGAGCCCGTAGAGGGTCATTCCTTCATGTCCGGCATGGGCCGATAATCGACCAACACTTCTCTCGAGCGTGGAAGCCTGCAATTGCATTTTTATCCGAAGAAGCGAAACGGTTGGGATGCTGGTTTGTGCGGGTGAGCCCCTTATTACAAGAAACTCCTGCATCTCAGGCACTTTTTCGTTCACTTCATGCTCGACCGGCTGCTATACACCGTATGGATGGAGAGTACTGTTGGGTGCTTGATCTAGATGTGTCTACAGATCAGCTCATGAGTGCTATGCGCAAAAGCACGCGGTACGAGATACGCCATGCTGAAAAGGAGCATGTAAAAGTCTATAGCACACAAGACCCAAAATATCTGAAAGACTTTTTCTCTCTCTACGAAGCGACCAGCTCGCGGCATGGATTTGTTCCGCATACAGGTATTCGTGAGGAGTTCAGTGTGTTTGCCAAGCAAAAGCAGGCGATGTTGTATGTGGGAAAACATGAAGACAAGGCGCTCGCATCTGCAATAATTTTGTATTATGGCAATCAGGCAATTTACCATCATGGTGCATCTGTTTCCAACCGCGCATCAGTATCGTATGCCGTACAGTGGGAAGCAATCCAAGAAGCGAAAAAAAGAGGTATGAAAGTGTACAATTTTTGGGGTATAGCACCGCAAGATAGTCCAAAGCATCCATGGAGGGGAATTACATTGTTCAAAACAGGATTTGGAGGGCGTTTGGTCGAGTACACGCACGCGCAAGATATTCCTGTTTCTCCTTGGTATATTTTCCCTCGCATGGTAGAAACGGTGAGACGGATGGTGAAGGGGTATGATTAGTTGCGAGCATGTGTCTCGTTTGTGTTTTCATCTGTGACTTTCTATACTAGTGGGTGGAGGAAGCGGGAGACGTATGAGAAAAATACTGCATCAGCATCATATATCATTCAAAAATGCGTTTGGTGGACTTTGGTGGGCGGTGACAACCCAGCCAAATTTCCGCGTTCACTTGGTGCTTTCTGTGATAGCGCTGTATTTGTGTTGGTTTCTCGGGGTAAGTGGAGTAGAAACTTCTATTATTGTGTTTACCATAGTACTCGGTTTAAGTGCGGAGCTTATTAACACATCGCTCGAGGCTATGACTGATCTTATAACTCAGGAGTGGCGCAAGGAAGCAAAAATCGCAAAAGATGTCGCGGCTGGTATGATGCTTACGGTAGCATTTGGCGCAACCTTGGTTGCGCTACTTATTTTGGGGCCCAAGTTGGTACTGCTTTTTTAAGATTTAATATTTATGCAATTACTTCTCGGTGTCGTTTTATTTTCGTGGCTTATCCATAGTGTGCTTTTTATTCCCTTTATTCAGTTGTTATATTCGTTGCGATTACAGCGCCTCAAGCAAGTGACCCGCGACATGTTTAATAAAAGGACACCATTTTTTGATAAATTTCATCATCATAAGGCAGGCACACCAGTAGGGGGAGGGCTGCTTATTATCGCGATTACCACCATACTGTTACCTATTATTTTGCTGCTTATGTATTATTTTTGGATACCGATTACATCGGTGTATCCATTGGGGAGCGAGGTGAAGATACTGCTGTTTACGTTTATTTCGTTTGGACTTCTCGGGCTTCTCGATGATGCCAAAAAAACGTTTGCTTGGGTAAAAAAAGGATTTTTCGGTTTACGACTTCGGCATAAACTTATATTAGAAATTGTATTGGCTTGTATAGTTGGATTTTGGTTGGTGCATGACCTCAAAATAAGTATTCTTCATATCCCGCTACTGGGGGTGTTTCATTTGGGGTGGTGGTATATACCATTTGCTGTTTTTGTGATTATCGCGTTTGCAAATGCGTTTAATATCACCGATGGGTTAGATGGGCTTTCGGCAGGGGTGCTGGTTATCGCGCTATTTGCGTTTTGGTTTTTATCGGCTTCGATTTTGGACACAGTGTTATCGATATTTATCGCGTTATGGATAGGCGGTATGCTCGCATTTCTCTATTTTAACGTGTTGCCTTCACGCATATTTTTAGGAGATGTAGGGGCTTTGTCATTTGGTGCGACATTTGCAGTTGTCGGACTCATCCTCGGAAAAACACCTGCGCTCGTTATTATCGGGGGAATATTTGTGCTCGAAGTCACCTCATCCCTTATTCAGTTGGTGGCAAAGTCACTTACTGGGCGCAAATTATTTATGGCTGCGCCACTTCATTTATGGCTTCAGGTAAAAGGATGGCCGGAGTCAAAAATCGTTATGCGCTTTTGGATACTTGCGATAGTGCTGGCTATGTTTGGGTTATGGCTAGCGCTTCTCTATTAGCGGGTTTTTGGGGATGAGCACCATGAATATTTCCACATTTTTTGCCCGAGCCAAGACAAAAACAAATGGTCTGCGGCACATAAAATCTACCGGTGGTGTCGGTGACCGATGGCTGCTTGTGGCTACCGTTATTTTGGCAACAGTCGGGATACTTATGGTGTACGACTCGTCTGTTGCGATAGCACTTCGAGACTTCGGTGATCCGTATTATTTTGTTCGAGAGCAGGTGAAATGGTTGGTGTTGGGGTTTTTGGGGTTTGCTATATTTTCCAGGTTTCCTTACAGCATATTTCGTCAGTTTGCAGTGCCTATTATAGTGGGTACGTTGGTGCTGTTATTAGCTGTATTTATACCCGGGTTCGGGATACATGCGTTGGGCGCGCGAAGATGGCTAAATTTTGGATTGTTTGTTGTGCAACCTGCGGAACTCGCGAAGCTTGCGATGGTGATTTACTTATCGGCCTGGTTTTCGACCAAGGAGAAGGGGAGGTTGGGAGCGTTTTTGTTGCTTACTGGTATGGTGGTTGGGCTCGTATTACTTGAACCTGATATGGGAACCGCTACCACAATTCTTCTTACCGCTCTCTCACTCTATTTTCTTTCCGGTGCGCCAATAGGACACTTTTTAACAATCATCCCACTGCTTCTTGTTGGTTTAGGAGGACTTGCTATCGCGCAACCATACAGGTTGAGGCGCGTAACGACATTTTTAAATCCTGACCTCGATCCGCTGGGGTCTTCATATCAAATTCGTCAGATATTATTGGCATTGGGAAGCGGTGGGTTATTTGGTGTGGGGCTTGGGAAGTCTCGGCAGAAATATGAATATCTTCCCGAGGCAAATACAGATTCGATATTTGCAATTCTGGGTGAAGAAACTGGGTTTATTGGTGCAACGATAGTCATATTGCTGTTCCTCTTTTTGGTGTGGCGTTGTTTTAAGATTGCACGAAGAATACAAGACCCGTTTGGAAAACTACTTGCCCTTGGTGTCGGATCATGGATAGGAATACAGTCGTTTGTTAATATAGGGTCTATGGTGGCAATAATGCCACTTACTGGCGTGCCGCTCCCACTGATTTCATACGGTGGATCGAATTTGGTGATTACTTTGGGTGCGCTCGGCATGGTGTATAACATAAGCAAAAAAAATACATGAATATAAAACCCAAAAAACGTGTACATATTCTCATGACTGGTGGGCATATTACGCCAGCGATAGCCACTATCGAGGAGTTGCGCGCGCGGTTTCCGGATTGGCACATCGTATTTGTTGGACGTAGGAAGGCGATAGAGGGTCAGCGCTCTGTAGCGGAGGAGCAGCGATTGATAGAGGGGATGGGATTACGGTTTGTGCCGCTTGTCACCGGACGACTAAAACGAGAGGGAGGGATTGGGACACTGTTTTCACTCCTGAAATTTCCGGTAGGTCTCGTGCAATCAGCGATGATTGTCGCCCGCGAGCGACCCACTATCATTGTTTCATTTGGCGGGTATGTAGCACTTCCAGTGGTATGTGTCGCTTGGGTATTTCGGATACCTGTGGTTACTCATGAGCAGACAACCAGACCTGGGCTCGCTAATCGTATTATTTCGAGATTTGCCTCTCGGGTGTGTGTGAGCTTTCCTGAAAGTAGTCACGAGTTGGGTGTTGCGGGTAAGGTTGAGATTACTGGACTACCCATGCGGCATGGGGTACTGGTTGCTCCAAAAAATAATCCATTTTCGGTTGTCCCGTCACTCCCTCTATTGCTTTTTTTGGGGGGGAGTACCGGTTCGGTAAGTATAAATGAAAAAGTATTTGCCGCATTACCACATTTGCTTTCCCGTTTTACGATTATTCATCAGGTGGGGAGGATATCGGAGCAGCTTGCACAAAAAGCAAAAGCATCATTACCGAGCAACCTGCAAAAGCATTATTTGCCTTATCCATATTTATCGACTGAAGAGTATAGCTATGCGCTTCATCACGCGTCTTTGATTATCGGAAGATCTGGGGCAAATACCGTAACTGAGATTGCCATCGTAGGAAAAGTTGCTGTATGTATACCCCTGCCATGGGCTGCTAATAACGAACAATATCATAACGCAAAATTTTTAGAGCATGGAGGGAGTGCTATTATTTTGGTACAAAAAGATTTGACACCGCGCACGTTGGAAGATGCTATTGACCGCATGATGAGTGAGTTACCAGAAAGAACGAGTAAGGCAAAGGCTTTGGCAAAACGTATTCCAAAAGATGGTGCAAAACGATTTGTCGATGTAATTTCTCAAGTTCTGCTTCCGCACACGCCATGACGTCACGACTTCATGCATATACGATAAAACGATTTATACGGATAGCAGTAAGTGTGTTCCTGCTTATTACTATTACCGGTTTATTATCGTGGTTAACGGTGCGAGCATTTACTATTCAAAGCATTGTGGTAGATGCGCCACTCATGTCGATAGAGCTTGATAAAAATAGGTTTGGCAAAAATTTATTATTCTTGCCTACCAGTAAATTGCGTGAGGAATTATTAGAAAACTACTCATTGCTGTCTGATGTGCAGTTTGAAAAAAAATATCCGGGGACATTGATTGTTCACCTTATCAGGCGCAATACGTTTGTTGTCCTGGTGTCCGAGGGGGTAAGTTATGCCATAGACGAACATGGGTTAGTGTTGGGTGGTATTGAGAGCGGTGAGAGTAGATATCCTGTGCTCACGTTTCGTTGTGGGGCACTTGCAGTCGGTAGCACTGTGCCTTGTCAGGGAGTGCGGGCGAGTTTAGCTTTTTTACTTCGCCTGGATGCTTCAGAGTATCCATCACGTATGGTAGAGAAGGATAGCGTGTCGATACACGCTATACGTGGTGATACAAACATATTTCTTCCTCAAACTGGAGATCTGGGTGCGAAAGCAGATACTTTACAAACAATTACGGAGGGGTTTAGAATAAAAGGTACACTGCCCACCGTGATTGATCTCCGTTTTGAAAAGCCGATCATCACGAACTAATAACTCAAAAGAAAGCTTTTATGGCACGCGATCGCATCCTCTCCGCAATTGATATTGGCTCCTCAAAAATCGTAACGCTTATAGCAGCGATAACCGAAGAAAATGAAGCGCGTATAATCGGTGTCTCAACTACTCCAAGCAAGGGTCTTCGAAAAAGTCAGGTGGTAAATATTGAAGAGGCGACCGAGGCAATATCTTCCTCATTAGAAGCAGCAGAGCGCATGGCAGGGGTGTCGGTTGCGCAGGCGTTTGTCAGTGTTGGAGGGGCACATATCGCATCGCTAAATTCTCATGGAGTCGTTGCTGTTGCTGAGCCAGAAAAAGAAATTACTTCATTTGATGTAAAACGTGTGATTGATGCAGCGAAAGCAGTGCAATTACCGACTTCTCGTGAAATTCTGCATGTGTTGCCGCGAGGATATAGCGTTGATGGTCAGGAAGGAATAGTCGATCCCGCAGGGATGAGTGGTGTGCGGCTCGAGGTAGAAACGCATCTCGTAACTGGGGGAGCTACCGCGATACGAAACTTACATAAATGCGTCAGCGAACTCGGAGTTGAGGTTGCGGGTATCGCATTTGGAGGTTTAGCGGCTGCAACAGCAACGCTTTCTGATACTGAAAAAGAATTAGGGGTCGTGCTTGTCGATATCGGTGGAGGAACAACTGATGTGGCGATTTTTGTGGAAGGCGCGCTTTCGTATTCCTCGGTCATTCCCGTAGGAGCTATCAATATCACCAAAGATTTGGCGGCAGGACTTCGGATATCACTCGAAAGTGCTGAAAAGATAAAATTGCGATTGGGGCAGTTACCAAAGACACCAATAACCATAGAAGAAGAGAAACCCAAAGGAAAAGGCGACAAAGATGATGAAATAGATGTATCTGATTTGGGTCTCCCTGAAGGGATGCGTTCGATTTCTAAAAAAACGCTCATCGAAGGAATTATTAAGCCGCGATTAAATGAAATATTTACGATGGTTGGTCTTGAGATAAAACGAAGCGGATTTGGCGGTATGACGCCTTCGGGAGTGGTAATGACTGGTGGCGGAGCGTTGACTGTAGGAGCAGTAGAAGCTGCTCGTCGCAATCTCGCGATGCCGGTGCATGTGGGGATGCCACAACGGGTAACCGGACTTATCGATGAAATTATGACCCCATCTTATGCATCTGGCGTAGGGCTATTGCTTTGGGGGAATACGACAGGAAAGTCAGAGTCCTCCAGTTCACTGTTTTCCGGTATCGGGAAGATGGGTGGAGCTGCACAAGTCAAAGGACTTGCTGGAAAGCTAGTCGATCTGGTAAAGTCATTCTTGCCCTAAGAAAGAACACGAACTGCCCCTCAGACTTGCCCCTGATGGTATTATCGAATAATAATTGTTATCTATGTTGATAAAACCTGATCTCGCGAGATTTGCCAAAATTAAAGTTGTCGGTATAGGCGGCGGCGGTAGCAACGCGGTTAATTCCATGATTATCAACAATCAGATCAATGGTGTTGATTTTATATCCGTAAATACTGACGCACAGGCACTGCTGCTTTCGCAGGCGCAAAGTAAAATTCAGATTGGTGAAAATCTTACCCGCGGATTGGGAGCAGGTGGTAGTCCTGACGTGGGGCGGCAGGCAGCAGAGGAATCACGAGAAAAGATTGCAGAATATCTTCGCGACAGCGACATGGTGTTTTTGACGTGCGGAGAAGGTGGTGGTACCGGAACAGGAGCAACACCAGTGTTTGCCGAGATTGCCAAGGAGTTGGGCGCGCTTACCGTAGCGGTGGTCACCAAGCCATTTCATTTTGAAGGAACTCGCCGGATGGTGTCTGCAGAAGAAGGTATCGCGAACCTTAAAGACAAAGTAGACACCCTTATCGTTATTCCCAACCAGCGATTGTTGGAAGTGATCGACAAAAAAATGACGCTCGTCGAGGCATTTCGGGTAACTGACGCAGTGCTCGGACAAGGTGTGCAGGGTATATCTGATCTCATTACCATGCCCGGGCTTATCAACGTAGACTTTGCTGACGTGCGGGCGATTATGACCAATGCAGGGAGCGCTCTCATGGGAATTGGTACTGGAGTTGGTGAAAACAGAGCAGCAACTGCTGCACGCACTGCGGTAGCCTCACCGTTACTCGAAACAACGATAGAAGGCGCGAAAGGGGTATTGTTTAATATCATTGGAGGTAACGACCTCACCATGGCAGAAGTCGATGAGGCAGCGAAATTGATTTCGTCTGCAGTCGATCCTGATGCAAATATAATATTCGGTGCAATTATTGATGAAAAACTGGTTGACCAGATTAAAATTACAGTGATCGCGACAGGATTTGATGAGACCAAAAAGCGCCTGCGCGAAATGACAGGGCGGCCATCAGCCACGCCTGATACCCGATACGGGTATCCGCGACAGGCAGCGTCATTTACAAAACCTGCAGCGCCATCACCTATGGAGCAACCAGTAGCACAACAGCCACCGGCAACGTTTAATCCTCCTGTAGAAGATAATCCTCCGGAAGAGGATGAGTTTGATATCCCCGCATTCTTAAGACAGCGGAGTTAAGGGCATTTTAGCTTCAAATCTGCATTGTAAGTCTTCCCGAGAGTAGTAAAGGGGATTCTGTCGTGCTATTATCCGTGAAGTTCCTCGCAGGACTTCAATTTCAACCCCAAGCTACTCCCACACGGGAGTATGCAGATAGATGCGGAAGACTTTTACAGCTTCATAACGATCAAGGAAGGACTTGAGGTGAGCTCTGTGCGTCATTGTATGAGCCGTTTAGGCATCTTTAATGAGTGGCTTGCACGTACAGGTCTTTCAATAGATAAAGATTGCCTTGAAAAGTTCTTTACAGAGCTAAAGAATAGGCAATTAACCAACAACAGTCTCAACACATATCGTTTTTTGTTCCGACATCTTGTTTCCTACTACAAAGACAGGGGATTCTCTTACGATTTCTTTGACGGCTTCAAGTCATTTAAGAAGCTCAAGCCCGATATAGTTATTTTTACCCTTGAAGAGATAGAGAAGATTATTAATACCAGTCTTACGTATGGATTATTCCGTGGAAGAGATGTAAGCTTTCTTGATTTTCGGTATCGGACGATGACGATGTTTCTCGCTTATACAGGCTGTCGGTATTCCGAAGCCGCAGAATTAACGGTACGGCATTTAGACATAAGTGCTGGTAAGGCTACATTTATTGATACAAAAACAAATGAGAATCGAACTGTCTACTTCACTGAACCACTCAAAAGTAACTTAAAACAATTGGTTGAAGGAAGAAAGCATACAGATCGAGTGTTTCGGAATAGTATGGAGAAGCAGATACAGGCAACTGATTATAGTGAGGATTTAAAAAAGCGAGCCATAAAGGCAGGTATAACAAAGAGGGTATTTCCCCATAACTTTCGGCATAGCTACATTACACATATGTTGGAAGCTGGAGTACCTATAACAGAGGTAGCTACCCTTGTGGGGCACAAGGATATTCAGACAACGTATTCGACTTATATGCATTTAGCTGATAAAACCTTAGCGAAAGCTTCGATGAGACATCCCATACTGCGTTATAAGGTTGATCCAAAGATTATTTTGTCAGAGCTATACGAGGAGTTTAACAATCATCAATTACAGAATGATAAAAGATTCTACTATGATGTCCGTATGAACGTTAATAATTTAAGTATAACAATTACTATTCTTAACAATTAAGCTATGTGAGATGATGAAGGAATTAATGGCGCTTGAGGAGATAACCCAAGTTTATAAC
>DJCU01000002.1 GCA_002430725.1 Candidatus Gottesmanbacteria bacterium UBA5942 | reverse complement strand
GCTCGTGGGCTCGGAGATGTGTATAAGAGACAGGAATTAAAGTAATCTTTATACCAATCTAAAGCCTTTTTTATTCCTGTTTCAAAATCCACTTTCGGTTCCCATCCCAAAACTTTCTTTGCCTTTTTCCATGAAACATACTGTACGGGAATTTCATTTTCCCGCAAATCCGCTATCTTATGTATTTTGACATTCATATCTGAGTACTTAATAATACGCTCAACTATGTCTCTCACGGAAAGCAGGTTAGAACTCCCGAAATTAAATATATGCTCTTTTTCTGGTTCATCATTCTTTATCTCACCTAATTTAATATAAGCGGCAATCGCATCGTCAATATATAAGTAATCACGTATCGCACGACCGCCCCACATTTCGGGTGACTCTCCTTTCAAAACGCTTCTGATTGTTTTGGGAATCAGTCTGGCAAATTTCAAATCACCGGGTCCGTATATATTCACAAATCGCGCAATATACACTGGCACACGATATGTTCTGGCGTACGACATTGCCAAAAGATCAATGCAGGCTTTGCTTGTTTCATATGGACGGGTAGGCCTCGGAGTATATTCTTCCTGATACGGAACCTTATTTTCACCATATACATGGGAAGTGGAGGCTAAGATTGTTTTTTTCACCCGAAATTGACGCGAACACTCCAGTATATTAAGAGCTCCCGTAATATTTATATCAAACGTGGGGTGTGGACTATGCTGACCTGTCTCTACCTGCGCCAATCCAGCCAAGTGAAAACACATCGTAATTTCATTTTTATTGAATATATCCTGTAATTCTTTTAAATTTCGGACATCACACTTCACAATATGATCAGAGACGTGCTCACTTGCAAGCCCGATTACCGATGCCCCAAGATTTTTAAGTGATTGCATCAAATGCGATCCGATAAATCCGGTAGCCCCGGTGATCAGCACCCTATCGTTACGCCATGAATACATGTTTTATTCTCCTTTCAAGAACTGCCCATCCATAAACACACGCAAATACGAAACAGAGTAGCGGATGCAAAAACCAAGCCACATCTCTTACTCTCAGATAACCCCTTATGGCGTCCAGTGTCGGAACAACCAAAGTCAATGATATTAAAATATAATAAATAAGAGCTCCAATATTACGTTTTGGATCAAATATTTCATACCTCCGTTTTGATCTATAAGCGAACTGGTATTGTTCTATAAACTGTTTCCTACGTTTTAGAAACGGGATCACTTTATTATTGGTAAGATGAATTATCGTATCTTTTGTAAATGCGTAAGATGAGTAACCATGGGATACAATGTCTGCAACAACATCGGTGTGAATAAAATGATCTGGATCTGAAGCTGCATACTTTTTTACGTAATCTCTCCGAAGTGCCGCACCATTACCTCCCAGAGCTGGTAATGTGTCTTTTGAAAAAGTCACGAGATAGTATTTACCTTTATCAATAGATTTTCCGCTCAGATTATAACCATCGGTCATCCATGACGCGTGCGAATTTTTCCCTAAATAATATACAACGGGATCAGTGCCTCCTATTAGCGAAAAATATCTATCCAGCAGTGTCATTTTTGGATCATAGTGAAACCGCAATGGTTCGACGCCGATGATGGTTGGATTATCTAAAAACGGCATGATTATGGAAGACAACCATTTCCGGTGGGGCATAATATTATCATGATCTAAAAACAGCACTATCTCACCCCGTGCCTTGACAAGCCCTACTCCTTTGTTATATTCGGCATTTTGCTTTGCAGGGTCTACCTTAATCACTAATGCCCCATACTTTTTAGCGATTGACCGAGTCGCGTCGCGCGAACCTCCGTCTGCGACAATAATATCCACTTTGCTTTTGGGATAAGATTGTTTTGCGATATTTAAAAGACACGTAGCCAGCGTTCGAGATGAATTATATGTGGCAATTATTATAGATACCGAAGGTAAAGCGGTGAAGCTCGTCATGTTTTGTCCTTTTTCCTCGCCAAAATAGCGAAACAAAGCCCCCTGCTGTTTCGCACTGTCGGATCAAGTAATGCCAATACGTACAGGAACGGATACAGCAAACCGGCAAGTATCATATGTCGCCCCAATAAGAGATGATTAAGTTCCCACGCCAGACTACCAAAAAATCCAAACGAATTCCGAACCGCAAGCACCTCAAATCCGATGCGTTCTAAATCCCGCCGAAGTGCATCCGGCTCAAATCCTTCACGCACGTGGTCTTCATGCTCCCATGTCTCAAATTGTCGAAAAAATCGCTTCTGATGTGCTTGAGGCGTGTGAATAAATAGGTATCCTCCGGGTTTTAACGATACATATAGGTGAGTAAGCGCCTTTTTATATTCTTTAACGTGTTCCAATACGTCAACGTTCACGACAAAATCATACGCCCCTACGATTTTCGGCTTTTTGGTAATGTCCCCATAAGAAAAATGCGCGTTTGTTATTTTCAGTTCATCAGCGAAATCTTTGGCAAATTGCAGTTTTCTTCGGTCAATTTCCCACCCATCCGCTTCTACTCCAAAAAGTCCACGAGCCATATCAAATACATAATTACCAATGCCGCTTCCCGCATCCAATACTTTTTTAGGTTGTGCATGCTTTATCACTTCACCAAGCGCCCAACGGTAATACATGCTCCTCACCTGAAAACCTATTTCAGGAATACCAAAAAGGAAAATATAGAACTGCTGCATAAGTCGCATCAGTTTATTTGAAGATTTTTTAGCGTTTTTTGTATAGCTGTCGTTCATCTGCGACAGTGATTCCAACAAAATTTCGGGGTGGCGGTAGTAGAGTGATCCGATCATAGCGTTACTGCTCATTATACCCCAGTATTGCCCACATGGTGAGAGAAAAAATAAAAATACTTTGGATAACAAAAGATATATCGGTGAGTCGATACGACACTTTATGACGCACCACGTACGGTAAGAACGAAATAAGCGACCACAAAATATACGCACGATATATAAAATATGAAAAACCAAAACTAACACCCCACGTTACGGAAAGAAGCGGTAGCCCAATAAGCAAAAGAAATGTAAAACGATAAAATGAGTTTGACCATACGTATTCCTTTAGCGCCACCGCGGTTGCTATAGAAAGAAATGGGTAAAATGGATAGCGATACCATCCATGACCCGGCTCATCGGGAATACCAAGAACGTAAAGCACCGCATAAGAAAACATCGCCAAAAGTAAAAACCAATGCTTTTTTGCCAAAGAAACGAGGGTAAACAATGCCAACCATCCACCGTAGATCCACCCATCCAAGAAATGCCGGTCTGCCAGATATGGCTTAAGCCATAAACTGTATACACCAGCAAATGTTATGTCATACCGGTTAAGCTGTAGCCCCATAAGCCCGGTAAATACCGTTTTATCGAAATAAAATCCGTACAAAATATAGAGACTTCCTATCAGGAATGAAATAAGCAACACTTTCCATGCATCTTTCACTCGCTTTGCGTACCAGAGTATGCCCGCGGCAGAAATTGCTCCCGCGATCCATGGAATTTTTGCCAAAATAAGCAGCCCTCCCATAACGCCTACAATCGCAAGAAGCTTTTGATTTTTGGTTTTTAGGTAATACCACAGACATATAAGCATCCCAAGCCACATGGGAATAAAAAAATTCTCGTTCTGTAACAGCCGCGACCCCACCGCTACCGTTGGAGTAATTGCATATATTAACGCTGCAAGAAGTCCGGTGAAATTGCCATATATGAGTGACGCAAGCCAAAAAACCAAAAAAATTGAAATGCCACCCAACGCCAATGAAAGTGTACGAACCCGAGGTAACTGTATATCGGTAAATTCCTTTTGTCCGGTCAATATTGCATATGAACCAGCCACTAATCCAAACAACGGAGGGTGCTCCAAATATGGTCGCACAAGAATAAAATTTGCCTCGTTTATTTTTATGGCTTCCCTATCTTTATATTGTGGATGATACGACCACGACCGAGGCATCCCATCTTTTATAATGCTCATGCCCTGCCAAACCCACGCGAACTCATCAAATGTCGCCCCAAGCCTTGGCCATGTCGCATACTGGTTGCCACGAAGCAGCATGCCAATAAGCATAACGCCAATAATTGCTAAAACGGTAATATACTTCGATAATTTCATACTGAGCGATCTTTAGCGTGAGACGTAATACGTTTCAAACTTTCGTTGGCTGTTTTTTCCCAGCTAAACTGATGTGACCACGCTATCGCTTCTTTTCCCAACGCTGCACGTAACGTATTATTTTTTAACAAACGAATAATTTGTTGCGTAAATTCATTTTTATCATGCGCCAGCAAACCGGTTTTTCCATCACGAATAGATTCGGATAGCCCGGGCACGTTATATGCTACTGCTGGTGTCCCGTACGAATTGGCCTCAATGATCGAAATTCCCCACCCTTCATTCATGGAGGGATTTACAAACACCCATGATTTCTGTAATAAATATTTTTTTTCTTTCTCACTCACTGGGCCGATAATTTTAATCTTCTTGCGTAGTGCTCCGCGCATGGATATATCTATGACAGAAGATGCTTCTGTACCCCATCCCGCGATAAGCAATCTCACAGTTGGAACATGCTTTACTATTTCGGGCATAATCTCTATAAGATGATCAACTCGCTTATACTTCTTTATCCTGCCTAAATACAATATGGTGGGAGTAATGAACTTATGATTATCAGCACCACGAGAGTGATGAGCGGTCACCCCGTTATAGACAACGTGAATATCGTCAGGTAAAAATCCCACCTTCATCAGTTCGTGTTTTGTAGATTTGGATACAGCAATAATATCTACGCCTTTATAAAAAAGTGGAAACAAATAACGCTCAATACAAAAACCGATAATATTAAATGGAAATGGCAGTTCAACGAAAAACTGCTTACCGTGCATGTGATGCACAATCACGGTCTTTGGTTTTCTACTATAAAGTGGCGTAAAAAATGGGATACCGTTTTGTGCATCGACAATGACATCACACCATGTACGAAATTCTCGCAAAAAATAATAAAACGCCCAAATATATACGGAAAATCTACCGCCCTTTCGAATTATCCTGACACCCTGCTGCATTTCTTCAGAAGGTAAATTACCCGCGAGATTTTGTCCACAAAAAAGAGTCACTGCGTGTCCGAGTGAAACCCATCGCTCTGATATTTCACGAATATAAATCTCACTTCCACCCGACCATTCGTGTTTTGTATCCCGCCAATGAAAAATGAGAATATTCATAATCTTTTTCGTATTTACTTTCTTTTACTCTTATCATCCTGATTTTTCAAGGCTACTTGATGTGAACGAGTATTCTTATAGGCAGACACAATAAGCGATGTACCAAATGGCAGAGGTATAACACGACTTAGTAGATCTTCAAGACGGAATAAAAACATAAATATCGCATGAATAATCAGTGGTGGTGGAGTTAATATCGCTTTAATAAGCGCTATTTCACTTATATTTTTTGGATGTATTCTTCGACTCACTATTTTTTTGGTAAACAAATACGGAACATACTGAAAAAATCCAAAATATCGTATGTCAGTTACTGTAAACCCCGCCTCAGTAAGCAATGATAAAAGATTGTTTCGTGTATATCGTCTTTTATGTCCTGATACGCGGTCTATATCCGTCCACAATTCCATGCCAGCAGGGACTGTGAGAAATATATAACCACCCGGGGAAAGCAAGGAACTACACTGAGTGAGAAACTCGCGATCGTTTTCTACATGCTCCATAACATCAAACGCGCCGATTGCATCATACGGAACGTGAACTTTATGTTTATCGAGAGTACTGCAAACGAGCGTTGCCTTTGTTCGTTTTCTGGCAAAACGAAGTGCTTCTTCGTGCATGTCAAGCCCAGTCACTCGAAACCCCATTCGATCAAGCATAGACAGCACATAGCCTGTACCACACCCCACTTCAAGAAATGTTTTCCCTTTAACATTCGGAAAATATCGCACTATAGTCTGATGTATTGCCCTGTTTCGAGATTGAAACCAAAAATGCCTGTCTTCCAATGAAAAAAGCAGCGCAAATGCTGCTTCAGGGTAGTCGTCCAATTGTTGGGTAAGCGAAGGTTTCAGATATTTAGCGAAAAAGTGATTTGTTTTGTGCAATCCAATCGTATAATTGTTGTACGCCATCAGCAACTTTTGTTTTCGGCTCCCATCCAAATTCACGTTTTGCAAGTCGAATGTCTGCAATAAATACCCGCTGATCACCCGCACGCCATCCCTTATAAATAACAGGGATTGCCTTCTTGTGTAGCGCGTGCACCAATGGTTCAAACTCACGCCACACAGACAGCGTATTTTTCGCGCCTCCTCCTATATTGTATATTCGTCCCCGTGTTTTCTTTCCTGCAGCTATTGCCATATCGTACGCGCGAACTAAATCATCGATATAGAGCAAATCCCGCACCTGTTTGCCATCACCGTAAATAGTGATTGGCTTATTCAAAATTGCAGCAATTAAAAACCAGGCAACCCACCCCTGATCTTCAACGCCAAACTGACGTGGGCCATATATACACGATTGCCGCATGACCACCGTATCAAGTCCGTATATCCTGCCATAATCATGCACATACTGATCAGCAGCCCCTTTGGAACATCCATAAGGCGAATGAAAATCAAGATTACGAAACTCACTTACCCCATGAGGCAAATCTGTATATTCATATCGCGTTGTTTTCGTCACCACTGGCACATCTTCCATACTTCCATACACTTTGTTTGTCGAAGAATATATAAGTTTTGCTCGACTTTTCAAAAAGCGCATAGCCTCCAATAGATTCAGTGTGCCTAAAGCATTTACTTCAAAATCTTCACGTGGGTTGGTAATCGAGGTTGTCACCGCGACCTGCCCCGCCAAATGAAGCACAGCATCAGCTTTTTTTAAAAACGGCATGAGTTTCCCGAGCGACTCATTTGAACGGATATCTCCATGAATAAACGTAAGATTACCATTTCGACTCGTAAGCCATGACAAGTTTTTTTGGGTGTGAGCACGCGAGAGGTTGTCAAACACCACTACCTCTGCCTTTTTTTGGAGATAATAATTGGCAGCGTTAGAACCAATAAATCCAGCGCCACCGGTAATAACAATTTTCATTGTACGGTATATTTAAGGGACTGCCACCCGAAAATTTAACTCCTCATCAAACTTCCATTTTCGCTTGTTGAGATTATCATAATAATGAAGAATTCGTAAACGATAATACACAGCAAACGTATCTTTAAGCATACTGAGTATTATTTTCCAAACGCTCCATGAGGTAATACTAGATGCTCCCGTAAAATCCAACTCAACTGGAGCTTCAAAAATACGTGTATAACCTAAATTATGAGCAACCGCGAGTATTTCAATATCAAACGCAAACTCTTTCACGAGCAACCTCGGGAGCACATCTTCCAACACCTTCCTTCGATACAGCTTCATACCCACCTGTGTATCGCGAACATTTAATCCAAACAATAGTTTGGTGAGCTGTTGGTATCCCCATGACAGTATTTTTCGTGAAATAGGATACTGTACTTTTGACACTGGATGACGCTTGCTGCCGACAATAATATCTGCGTTGTACCATTTGAAATGCTCAAGCATCATGGATAGACCTAATTCACTCAAATCACCACCGGCATCTAAAAACCCTATGATGTCGCCATGAGATTTCCCCATGCCAAATCGAACAGCATACCCTTTACCATGATTTGTTTTATATCCCGTTACCAATAGATGAGACGATCGCACCTTTTTAGCCTCTTCGAAACTCTTATCATCCATCCCATCCACCACGACAATAAGCTCATAGGGAGTTGCAAGTAACGCTAACTCGCCTAAAATATTTTGAAGCTGCTTCCGTATCGTTTTTTCCTGGCGATATACCGGAATAATAAGAGAAAGTAATTTAATGTTTTGTGACTGCATGACGATAATATACTATAAGGCTTAGCAGCAAGCCAAACATGATTGTTATATTTACTGTTAGCACTGACATTATGTCGCTATGATGCAGGCTTATGCCAACAACCTGAAGTATAGCTGCAACACTCACTAAAACCCACACAAAGGCATTTCCGAGTCCTAATAAAATGGTAACGAGTATATAGCTTAACGAATAAAGTGAAAGAAACACTCCGAGCCATCCCAGGTAAGGAGCAGCCGGATAGTATGATGCTCCAAATAGTAAATGAAGCGCCAGCTTAGGAAATAGAAAATATCCCACTGTTATTCCGGCAGAAACAAGCCCAATTGCGGCAAGCCCCGAGTATACCAATCGCTCTGATCCTGTATTTTGTTGCTTGCGCTCGGCAACCACAGGGAACAATACGTATGAAACACTGCTGGATGCAAAATAAATTATCTTTCCCATCACCGAAAGAGCCGCGTATAAGCCCGCTTCAAATGGCGGCAAAAAATGCTTTACGAGAATAATATCCATACTATAAAGGCTTGTTATCGCAAGCATCGATAATAGTGAAGGAACTGAATAAGAAACAATTTCTTTCCGAGTTATATTGGTAGGCAACGCTGATGCTTTATACACAAACTGGAGTGGCACAAAATAAGAAACAAATGTAAGTATACTGGTAATTACTCCCGCGAACATTGTCTCTACTACGCCAAAAAATGCACCGATAACACCGCCAACCAGCCGAAATGCAGCTGCGACATTTGAGATAATCATCGCAGCAGTAAACTGCTGTAACCCTTGCAGTAAACTAGCCTGGACTGTTCCCATTAACCACAGCGCTGCAGTAAGGTAAATATAAAAAATTGATATGGGGTGAGATATATGGAGGAACTCTGCAAGCATTCCCACAAACGGAACTATAATAAGTGCCCCAACCAACAAAGAAAGCAATAACACACGCATAAATACGAGGCTTAATGTCTTTGCACGACCAATCTCGTTTTTTGCACGAAATCCAGCCACATACCTCGTTAACACAACCTGTAACACCTGTGCGGGAACATTCAATATATAAAGAAGCGAAACTAACGAGCCCAACTCTCCATATTGTTCGGGGCCCAATATACGCCCAACCACCAAATGATATGCATAAGCCCCCACATTTGCGAGTGTCGTACCCAACAGCACGATGGCGCTACTGCGCGCAACCGGATGTGCGGCAAGTATAAATAATTTATCTCTAATTCTTTTCATTTTGTTGGGGCTTCCACCACCGCAATCGAAGCAAAGTCACGAGAGCAATAACGCCATCCCGCCACGTAAGTTTTTTTCCTTCTTCGAATTTCCTCCCATAATACGATATAGGGACTTCATAAATCTGGTAGCCACTTCGCAATATCTTTGCCGTTATTTCAGGCTCGAAATCAAACCGCTTCGCCTTAATATCAAAAAATTTAATTGCACTTCTTCGAAATGCCTTATAGCCGGTTTCCATGTCAGTAATATTGGTGTTATAGAGAATATTGGTAACGAGTGTCACAAATTTGTTGCCAAGCGCGTAAACAAACATAGTAGAAAGATGAGCGCCCAAAAATCTAGACCCATACACTGCATATACTTGCGGATTTTCAAATGGCGAAAGTAACACAGGGTAGTCAGACGGGCTGTATTCTAAATCCGCGTCCTGAATAAGCACTATGTCGCCTTTTGCCATCCGAAGCCCTTTCGTTACTGCAGACCCCTTTCCCTGATTTTTGTCTGATATGATAAGTGTCACTTTCTTTTCCCACTTTTTTAGCTTCATTCTTGTATCATCTTTCGAACCGTCATCAACTACGATCACTTCTTTTTGCCAACCGGGTAATTCCACCCCAAAAACTCTCGTGAGCACTGTGTCAATTGTTTTTGCTTCATTGTATGTAGGAATAATAATAGAAAGTTTTTTCATAATTTTTACCTCCCTATAACGCGTTCATAAGCGGACGCGGTATCTCGGGCAACAGTCCTCCAAGTAAATTTCTTAACCCATTCAAACCCATCTTTTACCATTGATTTGCGTGCAGCCGGAGACAACATCAATACTTCCCGTATTGCCCGCGCAAGAATGGCAGGGTCTTTGGGATCAGCAACAACAGAAGGCCCAGCTATTTCCGGCACACTTCCTCTATTTGTCGCAACCACTGGTGTGCCACACGCCATAGATTCTAAAACGGGAAATCCAAATCCTTCATACCACGAAGGAAGCACTGTGCATTTTGCTCCGGCGTATACTGATGCCATATCTTCGTTCTTCACAAATCCGCTCCGCACAACACTTTTGGAAAGCCCAAGCGCGTCTATTTCTTTTAATATACTTCTCGTTTCAGGAAGGCTTGTATCAGTAAACGCTGATCCGACTAACACCAGTTTAAGCCCACTTTGTTTAGACTGCTTTGCTCGCACGTGTTTCCACGCCTGTAGCAGGCCTAATACGTTTTTATTCCAGTTTACATCCCCCACATACAAGACATATTGATCTGGTATATGATACCGGGCTCTCATGCTATCAGTCATCTCACCAGATTTTGCCTTTACATATAATGGTGACGAAGCCAGCGGCACAACATGGACGCGATCTTCCGGCATGCCAATAAGACGGACGATGTCTGTCTTGCTGCATATCGAATCAGTAATAATACCCCGCGCTCCCATAAGGGATATTTTTTGCATCTGCCACTTTATCCTACCTCTCATACCGGCAGGAAATTTATCAGGAAACACAATGGGTATAAGATCGTGCACCGTTACAACAGTTGGATACTGTTTAAAAAAAGGCAAAGTAAGAAAAAAGGGGTCAAAGAATGGAAAATGGACGACATCTGTTTTTTTCGGAATATCGACAAGTCGAGTAAAAAACGAATACGTGTGATTTTTCTCATACTTTGTCAACGCATCAATCAGGTTTTTAGTGTATACACCAGTTCCCCGCATGCGGTGTTCAGTCGAGAGCGGCAATGTGTTAATCGCAATATTCATAAGTTCACTTTCTGAGTATAAATGATAACCCTTACTTAGGACAACGAAACGAGCGAGCTATTCTGATCACTCTACTTTCCCGTAATAGAGAGCCAGTATGCCTTCGGAAAATGCAACGCAGAAAAAAATGCGTATAAAAACCCCCTCCACCCGTCTACAAATCCTTTGTGACGCACAAATATGGAAAAAAATGTCACAAGGGGCTTCACCACCATGTAAGAAAGCGCGGTAACAAGTGATTTATTATTTGGTTTTTTCTGTATTTCGGATGCACTTAGTTTTATATATGCACACGCCTTATTCCAGTATTGGGATATGGAAGTATATGAATAGTGTTCCATGGCATTGTCGAGATGCCCTACGTGACCATCTATTTCTATCTGCTCGTGAACGCTTTTTTGTGGAAACTTCCCTGCTCCTCTCCGAAAAAGACGGATCACATAATCAGGGTATTGCCCGCCCTTCCGTAGCCAATTACCCAAAAAATAATTGTGTCTCGCTATAAAATATCCATTTGGCACAAAGCCTGAAGAAATCGTATCCATAATTTCTTTGCTCAATGGTTTACTTATCGCCTCGTCTGCATCCAACTGCAAAATCCATTCGCCATGTGCAGCGTCCAGCGCTTTTTGCTTATTGATGTGAAATATCGGTGGGTTTGTGGTCGAAATAACAACCGCACCGTATTTTTTTGCAATTTCTACCGTACGGTCTGTTGATCCCCCATCAACGATAATTACTTCATCGGCTATATCTTTCACCGATGCCAAGCAACGCCCGAGGTTTTCCTCCTCGTTATAAACTGCGAGTACCACTGAAAGCATTATCTTTTTCTTGCCCATATTATGTGTATTGTACCAATGCCGAGTAAGAAAATTGCGAGCGCTCCCAAACTCAAGTAATTTGATAACGTGCGAAGTTTCGTATCGGTAAACAAAAACTGAAGCGAATATTGCCCTGGATCCAAATCAAATGTCATAAGACCGCGATAATTCGGATCCTGAAAAATCAGCTTATCCTTATCCAACTGCTTCCCATTTATATATACCTGCCACCCCGGAAAATACAGGGTATTTTCTATAAACCGTACTGGCTCCTGAATGGTTACTGAATATGTCCGCGATGTGGTAGTACGCGACCCTACCGTTATGTCATGCACAAGTGGCGCGGTAAATGCCAATGCGGGGGGTCGTTTTTCCATAAATCGTATCGACCATATCGGACTACTCTCACCAGTGTCTGTAGTGCTGTTATATATACCACTAAAAAATGTCTCTGGAGGGTTACGGTATTCTTTTGCCCTCCACATAGGCACAGTACTTATGATAGAAACCAAAACGATAAGGATAGCCATTCGTATACCTTTTTTCCCCATCATGTATACCGTAAGCCCGCCGATAACGGAAATAATAAATACAGCAACCGACATAATTCTCCAAGGAAACTGGAATTTCTGAAGGAGTGTCACCGTATTCCAAATTGGTGCTGAGTTCTGTGTCATAAAGAAAAGCGAAAAAAAGAGGAGAAATATACCTGCAATCAACAAACGCTGGTATTTGGTACTTTTTTCTATGGCAAAAAATCCAGCTCCTAACGCCAATAGCTGACCTGCTCCCAACCACTTTGATAATTCCTGACTTCCGCCATAGCTCCATGGGGAATAAAGAAAAGAAAGCCAAGGTACAAAACGCCCCGAAAACTCACCAGCAGTAACGATATCACGAAGTGTATATTTCCCCTCAAAAAATGCAGGGACCCAATAAAAAGCGCTAAGTAAAAATCCAAAAACGACACCACCCACCGCGACCATAACAAACTGAAGTGGTTTTTTTGTTTCTCCAATCGCAAGATACAGTCCATATATCGCAATAAGCGGTAAAAACATGAGACTTAACGCATTATGTCCCAAAATAAGAAATGTGGTGCCGAGAGTGACGATTGTAAAACCCTTCAGCAATACGTGACGCTTTTCCTGAGAAAGAAGCAGTAACCCGTAGCAAATAAGTGGCGGAAACACAAAAGCAATATGCTCGCCTATTGCACCTCGTACATAAAGATCGACAAACCTATACGGAGCAAAGCCATAGAGCACTGCCGCAGTAACCCCAGCGGTCAGCCCCCACGCTGCCCTTACCCACACAAACATACAAGCCATACTTGCGACAAAGGAGACAGCGAACACCAACTTCGTACTATCAACAAATGAAAATCCAAGCGCATGAAACAGAGATGCTACATAAGAAGGCAATGGATACAAAAACATAAGGATCGGGTGACCGTATCCCCAATTAAGGTTTGCTGCCCATCGTGGCACTATGTTTCCTTCTGCAAGTGACGCATAAAAATTTGCAATTCTCGCGACATGATCCTGTCCATCATGCGTAACAGGAAAGCCGGGATGAAGCAAATCAAAAAGCGGTGCGACCGCAACAAAGCCAAGTACTACAAACAACAAGAAGTGAAGCAACTTTTTCATAATGCTCCTTTCATAAACCGCTTTTCTATCATAAACCCACTTGGCAATTTCCAACGGCTTTCTACCTCACCGGTTTTTATCACTGTTTCCAGCCATCCGTTATAACTCCATGGCTTTTCGGGGTCTGGCTCTATCAGAAGATATACCGTTCCTGAGAGTGAGCGTCCAGGCGTATACCCATATTTTTGGGCAGCATACCACAAGAGTATGTAATCATACGCGTGTGGAAGTACGGGAGGAGTGAAAATTTGTATATTAAATCCGGTACCTGCTGCATGCTCATATATCGCGTCTATCGCATCAATTTTTCCTCTTATTTTTGCAGTCCCACCATAATCGGCATAATCATACATAATAGTTTTAGGAAAAAGCGATAATACCTCGATAAACATAAGCAGTCCAAGTACATACACTATCAGGCGAGTTTTCTCTATAGATAACGCTTTTATAGCGACATACGCACCGATCAATGGATACACAAAATAAAGAAGTGAAAGATAATGTGAATACACTGGACCTCGATACGGGTAATACACCAATAGGTGTGACCCGACAAGCAGCAAAAGCGCTGTCATATACTGTTTGATGTCTTTCTTTTTTTCGAAGTACGCAAAAATACAGGCCGCTCCTAATAACATCACAGGGAATATCATACTAAGCCAAGGTACGCCAATATGAAATGACTCTCGGATAGTGGTAAACAGTGCGCTTCCGTCACCCAAAAGTTCTTTGAGTGGATAAAATGGCATAGCTGTACTAGCTTGACCGATACGACTACCATACGTAAGCAGTCCCTTTACCAATCCCCAACCATGCCGAAATTCAAAAAGAAGCATGGGCAGGAAACCTAAGAGTATGCCTACGCCATACATACCCCATCCAAATAAGCTCCGATTTTTTGTGACAAACAAAAAATACAAAAATGATGCAAGCACTGCGGGTGCTGCCATGGGTATTTCAAAATGATACAAAAAAGAAGCCAAAAAAGCCGCTAAAAATATATACCATGGCGCATTTTTTTGCGATTTCCATAAAACAAAAAGGAATGGCACTGCCACAAGTCCTGAAAAATTTGGCGCCCATACCATTCGACCCTGACCAATAAGTGGCATAGAAACCGCGGCCAATATCAGCGTTGCATACCCTACGTTACGCCCAAAAATACTATCCGATAATCGAAATAGCACCCATAACAAGATAACGCTGAGAAGCCCCAAAAACACTATAGCGCCGTATGGGTTTCCCGAAGATATCGCAAGAAGTACTGACAGTATATATCGATATCCTGGCCCATGAAACACACCGGGTAAGCCAGCAAACCCAGCTCCAGCCTCAGAGCCGATAAGTGTTATTTTATGATCTACGGCTATTGATCGTGCCGCTAAAAAATCTAATCCCTGATCAAAACCAAATACATAGTTACCGGTGAGCGTTTCCACAAGTCGAAGCGCTATACCTAAACCAATAACAATCGCGGCTATTCCAATGCCGATATATAACATACCGCGCGAAGGTTTCTTTAAGGATTTCTGCTCAAGATGATTAATAGTTTTTTTCATTGTTTTACCGCTGCGACAATGGCTTCTTTTCCTCCGGCATTTACAAATCGCCTTATCACGCGCGCGCCCTCCGGCACCATAGTACTATCATAAAAATACAATACTGATTTTTTCATATCTTCATATTTTACCGGAAGCATGCCAAACGCGTATTTATCTATAATATGCGCTTCCTCATATCCACCGCTTATCGTACCACCGAGACGTAAATATTCATGCGGATCGAAACGGGTATAAAAAAGAAAAAACATATACGACTGGTATAACGCACCCTGATGAGAAAATTCTACTGTGCGGTAATCTGCTTGAACCGATCGGGCAAATGTAACAGCATCTGCCATCGCATATTGGAAGGAATCTGACTGCTCAAGGGGAAAACGCACAAAATATCCCTGCCAGAATTTAGTAAGACCCATCGACACCACCATCCCGATAACGACTGCAAATATACGGAGTTGCTGCTTACTAAGTCTACGAACCACCCACCACATCCCCAAGGCCTCGACTATCTGTACGAATGGAATAAATGTATACGCTCGCATCGCGTGCGGAGCCTGTGTAGTAATGGATGCGGGGATAGGTGAAATAAAAATGCCCACAAGTAACAATGCTTTTATCCGTCTTGACAATCGAGATGCAATAATCGCCCACAACCCTAACAGCAAAAATGGTAATTCCCATAGGTACATGAGCCCTAACCCTGGTACTTTATGTGCCTCTTTCTCTCTCCCCCAAAAAAGCCATTGGGGTGAAAAATGTGATAGGTAGTTTGTCGAAAATATTATCGTGTTCGTAATATAACGACTATGAATAATCTGTAAAACTCTGTTTCCTGACTCTTTTGCGGCTATATATTTTTCCCGCGCTGCCGTCACTAACCCAGCATCCTGAGAAAATGCGCTTGTGCCTCGAAACCGAACCATACCTTGCGGAGATAGTGTCGCAGTAATTGCAGGCAACGCGATAATCAGTCCAACCACTCCGGCAAGTAGTACTTTTTGTTTTTCATGCCATAGCTCTTTCCAAAATAAACCACCTCCTAACATCAATAATAACGGACTAATTATTTTCTGGCTTTGATACCCATGTACCGACAACCCAAACGCTACCGCAGCAAAAATCCACGCGTTTTTGTATGACGTCAGCACCGCCTGAAGGAGAAAATATATTCCCAAAGCGACCAATGTTAAACCCAAGTTTGCTTCATGTCCTAACCGCGATATATATATGTGCCATGGGGAAATTGCGAGTATAGCCGCAGTAATATCACCCAATCGGTCAAACGATAAATATTTTTTTCCGATAAGCTTCCCAGTTCGATAGGCAACATACACAGTGATAAGCGACAGTATTACCGAGGGCAACCTGACTGATATCGCAGTCACACCGAATAACCACACAAATGGAATAGTAAAATAGACATACAACGCAGGACGAAAATCGTCATACGCGCGTAGCAACAGTGGCCAAGAAACACCGTATTCATCTTTTCCTGTCAGCAAGATTGAATACGCGTTATATCCGATGGAAACCTCATCCAACGATGGGCTTGGAGGAACGAATGAAAGATTATAAAAACGAAAAAAGGCAGCAACAAAAAAAATTCCCCCGAGGAGCAATAATCGTTTTATACGCATAAATTATTCCGAAATATGTATGGCATCCGTACCATTCGGATAGGATATAACTGTGCCTCCTGGTACTTCCATAGGTGATCCGATGTGTAGAACTGTGCCATCATGCTGTTCATCTCCCCAATTCGGTATCGGTCGAAATTCGTATTTATCAAAATGGTTTCTATTCTCTGCAAATCCTCCAGATGCAGTGCCACCTGCCTCCAAATATTTCTTCGGATCATATTTTGTATAGAAAAGGAAAAACATGTGCGGCTGCTCAAGTGATGTGGAAACTATTATTTTGTCATATTTATGCTTATTTGCTTCCGCATACTTTACTGCTTGTTCGTATCCATATTGCCAAAGTTTTGGATATTCGTGATTTAAATGCGTGTGATACATGTGTAGGTAAAACACAGTATTTGCCACTACAAATACTCCAACAATAGTCACGAGAACGATCGGCATCCAACGCAACACACCGGATGCTTTTTTTCGAAGCTCATTCACACCCCTAAAAAACTCCACTATCCCCATAGCGGTACATAGCTGCAGTGCTGGAAGCAATACGAGCGTCCGTATAGCATGAGGGGTTTCAGAAGTCGGAGATGCAGCAATAGGCGCTATCAGTATCCAACCTAGCAATAAAGATGCTACCCTGCCTCCATTTTTCCAAATCGCGTATATTCCCCAAAGAAAGAATGGCAGCTCCCAAAGATACAAAACACCATTATCTGGCGCATGATGCCGATCATTGTCCCCAACCAAAAACAGCCACCGTAAAGAAAAATGGCTCATGTATCCGTCAATCAATGTTTTTGCATAGACGATGCGCCGGTTATCAAAAAGCGCGCCTGTAATATTCCCTGATTTCCGATCGTCTTCCAGCTTTGCTACTGATCGCATGAGTAACCCTGTTTGGTCAGACAATGAGCTCGTGCCCTTCAGACGTGTTACTGAGGTATTATCCAAAACGACCGGCAATAAAGGTGCTACAGTCAGTATGCCAACGATGACACCGATCGCTAGTTTTTTTACGTCCGCGAACAATTCTTTACGCCACAACACGCTTACGATAATAAGAAGAAGTGGTACAAAAACCCGCTCACTGTGATACGCATAAAGCGATAATCCAAAAAAGAATGCGCTCGCAACCATCCATGGTAATGACCGTAAGCCCCGCAAAAATGCAAAAAGTCCCCAGATATTAAGCGTTACGCCAGTATTTGCTTCAAACGCAATTCTGGAAAATTGCAAATGCCATGGCGAAATAGCCAACAAAAAGGATGTCAGCGCTGCAAATGTTTCTGGTAACATTCCCCGTATCTTTTGCTCCCCTTTCCCTTTTTGACCACGTAAAAGCTCGATAACAAGAAAATAAGTGCCAACAACAGCGAGTACCCCCATAACGGCAGACGGCAAACGAACAGCCCATGTGCTAAGGCCAAATATTGCTATCGGAGGGATAGACAAGTAGGCATAGAGTGGTGGCTTATAATCGTCAAATGATCGCAGCGTACGGGGCAAAAACGTACCATATTCATCTCTGCCGGTTTTAAGTATTGAATAAGCATTGTACCCTAGCGCTGCCTCATCCCAATCAGGCGAAGGCGGTGTAGCGCCAAGCGACCAAAATCGAAGCACAATAGCAATAAGCACTATCAAACCAAATATATATTTTTTCATATTACTCAAACGCAATTAATACCGGTACGCCATTTAATAAATTAATAGACTTCACGATAGCTGCACCTTCGGGAACATCTTTTGGTGGCAAGATATAAAGGGTTCTCCCTTCGTATTTGCCGACACCTTCTTTGGTGAACCGATATGGCCCAAAGCCGTATACATTGTAAAATCCTGCTGCGTCAAACGAAGCGTCTTTTGTATTAGTAAATTGCAAAAGCGGCATTCGTTCATAAAAAAGCGCGTAAATATATGGTCTACCGATGCTTTCGGTTAGTACGATCGTATCGTATTCATTTCTCTTAGACTGTACGAGCTCTATTGCCTGCTTGTATCCGTATTGCCACTCACCTGAATATTCTTTCGGATAATGCACGATAAGGTTATGCCAAAAATATCCAAAATTACTGACAAACAAGAGGAGGTAAAAAATCGAAAGTAGCCACATTTTTTTTACTCGAGTAGCTTTCATAACACTCGTGAGTAATCCGTAGGCGGTAATAATCATATATACAGGGAGTCCGTTTTCAGTACGCAAGGCATGGGGCGTCTCACGCGCGACTGCGGTAGGCGCAATGGAAGCAAATAACCACCATCCCAATAGTGCTGCAATTGCGGGATAATCTCGGATTAACCGTAATAAACCGATAACAACAAATGGCGCGCTCACCAACAACAACTGCCCCACATCTTGAATAGAAAATTTTGGGTTACCATCACCTTTTATAAACAAATATCGTGGTTCTAAATTGTCAAAAAAATGAATAAGGTATTCACGCGCATAGCCCACTCTCCTGTTGTGAAACACTTCAGACCACCAAGTGAATCCATCAAGTTCGCGGCGGCTATTAGAAGTAAGCACCGTCCGAAGATCGGAAAATATACTCACTTCTTCAAACCGAAGACGTGCCTGCTTTGATACAAGATGAGGGAGTATTGGAAGCATCACAATAAGAGCAATAATAATTCCCCCTACAAACTGTTTTCTGGCAGCCTTTATAGAGGAATACACGTAAACGAGGAGAGAAGCCGCGATTAATGGTCCCGCGTACCGCGTGCTATTAAATGTGTAAATTCCCGCGACAAAAGGCAACCAGCAAAAATAAAAATATACCGGGTACTCTCTGGCTTTTAGCACCATCCACATCCCAACAATCAAAAATAGTAACGCGATATTTGCTTCAAACCCCGCTCGAGAAAGCATAATATGCCATGGTGATATAGCAAGCACTGCAGCAGACGATAGCGCCATCCCTTTGCTGTTTTTTTCTCCCTTAAACAATTCCAACACCAACAAATACAGCGCCCATACGGTTAGCACGCCAGAAAATGCCGAAGGAAGCCGAACCGCAACCTCGCTTAGCCCCAACACTGCTACAAAGGGTACTGTTAAGTAAATCGGTATTGGTGGCTTGTAATCCCCAAATGCGGCAAAGGTATCAAGTGGTAATAATTTCCCATGTTCATCCTTTAGACTCGTCAATATGGTATATGCGTTATACCCTATGGAAGCCTCATCCCAAGAAATCGCTGGTGGATTGCTGCCTATATTGTAGGTACGAAGTATCAGGGCAATAAACATGATGCTGCCCAAAAGCATTGCGGAAAGTGATAATCGTTTCATATATTCGTTTCGTCTGCGACTTTAAGTCCGCCCAGTACAAAGAGCATCGACAAATATCCAAGGTGACTGTTATTAAAGTATCTACTCAAATACCAATACACAAAAAGAAACATTGCATACGAAATCATTACCCCTGATTCGGTTGGTTTTTTCCATAAAAAGCGGAGCATAACAATAAGGAACGGCAAAGCAATAACAAGTTGCCACATAATAAATGGATAATACGCGTGTATATCTCGAATAACACCAAACTCATAAAGCATCATACCTAAACCATAACCACTCACAGGGTAACTCGTTGGAGTGCTTCCTGTAAGATACAGAAGCACGCTGTCGATAAATGCCCGAGCATCCCATAGCAAAAAGGGTGCAACAAGGAAAAGCACCACTCCTGCCCCCGCGACCGCAGTCCGCCAAAATACACCAGTATTCTTTATGTTTTTACTCCAAAGAAACAGGGCATAAAATGGCAGAATAAACCACGTTGTTTGCTTACTCATAAAGCTAAGCGCCAAAAATACACCGCTCCAGACATACTTTTTATAACGAACGAGAAGCATCGCCACCATAAGCCATGCAAGTGCAAATACATCGCTTCTACCCTCAACAAAATAATCAACAACTGCAGGTGAAAGCGCAGTCAATACGATAGCAATTCGTGCGATCGCTTTATCTCGAAACCAATACCAAAGCGCGACAAGAAGGAGCGCCATCGTAAATAAAAGTGCCATACGACCATCAAAAAACCCGAGCAACGGAATTCCGGTGTAATAAAACGCAAAAGGAAATAACAGATACCATGGCGGCATCACAAAATGGTATAGCGCAGGATTTATTGCGTCTTTTCCTAACTCCCCGTAGTGCCAATCTTCAACCGCAGTACCAAAATACGTTTCTTTGTATGGATTTTTTCCTACAATGAGGTATCGCATTGCCGCTTCCTGTTGGAGAATAATATCGTGCACCCCATACACAGGAGCAGTTTTTGCCCGATCAAACATAGCAGTAACAGTCACTCCTCCGAGCGTTATAGTGAGGGTGACTATCAAAAAAAACATTTTGATACTTCCGAGAGAGTTTTTAAATTTTCCAAGTACCCCAGGATACAACGACACAAAACAATGCAAAGCCAACACGATAAATAGCACACCAAACAGCCAATAGGGAGTGCCTTCAATTGGCAGGATTCTGTATTTCATGACCACAGGAATGGAAAAGGCGAAAAGAAGTATTGCGTCCAAAACTTGTGGCAACATAACTTTTATTGTACTAAATAAGGTCAGTATTGACTACGCAGCGTTACCGAGCATCAAATATGTACAGTCTTCCCAAATTGTTGGCAACAGGAATATCTTTGCTATACGCCCATTGGCTCGACAATGGGATGCTCGGGTAATACTGTTTACAGTGTTCTTCATAGCACAGTATGGGTAGCTGCTCTCTTTGGGTTAATTCACCAACGGTCGGACAATCAGCCCGATCACACGCTACTATAAAGCGCTTGTAGCCACCAGCTACTGCCGGCATAGGCTGAAGATCCATGGCTTCCATATAGTATCGGTAATGCAAATCAGAATACGAAACCGTATTTACCAACGTGAAAGAAAAATCATTTTCATTTACGACATCCTTTATCTGTGCCACTGCATTTCTTACCCGGGGTATATCGCTTTGCCCAACGGAAAAAATATCAGTTCGTAAAAGTTGTAAAAAACTTACCATAATAACAATGCCATACAGCGTACCACGCCACACCCCGGGTTTCGTGCTCTGAACTATTGACGCGATCATAAGAAACGGCACCGGTACAATAAAAAATAAATAATGATCGTGCACGACTCCACTGTAGCGAAGCATCGCTGCTATCCCACCAAAAAACCACACAGAAAAAAATATATTTTTTAGCGTGGGCCTAAAACATACAAAAAGCGACCACAAGCCCAAAAGTAGTGCTGCCGGTTCTCTGCTCATCCATGGCACTGCTCTCCCTAATACCCTAAACGCATAATCCAAACTCACTGATATGGTAGCTCGTTTTCCCAACGTCACCCCAACTCCCTCTTTGATAACAGTCGCTACCCCAATCAAATCCTTAAATCCAACGGTATACTGATGCCATAAAAATGGAACAAGCGTGAGACCTAGTCCAGCTATCAACCATAAACCAGCGGTCAGTATTTCCCAAAACAGTCGCTTTTTTATAATGAATGATCCCAAAAACACCAATCCAACAAGACCTACAAAAAAAATATTAGGATAATGAAGCTGCACGAGTATTCCGACTGACACCCCCACACTAAACCATATACTGTGCCGCCACAGTGTATATGCTTTATATAATAGGAAGACAAATAACGCTGAAAAAAGTGGCACGAGATTTGGTTCCCAGATAATTCTATCCGCTCGCACCAACGCAGGCGACACCGCCCACAACAGCGCTATTACCCGAGCGCTCCCCAATCCAAACATCTGGTGTACTGTTTTGTAGATCAAAAAAACAGCAACAACGCCTAATAACGCTACCCACAATGAAACACCAACTGGCTCGCCTGACAAAAGATAGCCCGGCAAAAGGAGATAGTAGAAAATAGGACCTAAGTGATGTCCAGTAAGAGTCGTTGGGCCAGCAATCGGCACAATACCATGCGTAACAAAATCACGCATAATAAGCATCGTTCTCCCCTGGTCACCCAAAAACTCTGTGAGTGTCTCCAACCGGTAGACCCGCAACAGGGTGGCGATAAAAATAATTCCAAGTCCCCACCAATCCGATATGTACCGAACTCTCATGTAATGAAGTATTCTTTGTTATAATGCCTATAAGGACAGGACACGCATGAAATCATTAAAACATTATATCCTTGTTATTGCAATTTCATTCCTGCCGTTTATTAGCATATTTGCGACCCCACTGGCTCCGCATACACACGACAGCCCAGTTCATTTCGCTCGCATAGCAGCGTACTATAAAGCACTGACTGACGGTCAACTGCTTCCCCGATGGGCAGGAGAGCTTAATTATGGATATGGCATGCCGCTTTTCAATTTTATTTACCATGTGCCATACCTTATCACCTCAATACCGGTCGCTTTCGGAGCGGGGTTAGTATTTTCGTTTAAATTTGCCCTCCTTGTGAGCTTTTTATTGTCAGGCGTATTTATGTATTTTTTCGCTCTCCGGTTCTTTAAGCATGAAGGTCGAGCATTTATTACCACGATGCTTTACCAATTCGCCCCGTTTCATTTGGTTGATCTTGTTGTCCGCGGAGATATGGCCGAAGGGTATGCACTTGCGTTCATTCCACTCGTGCTTTATACAATCACTAGAAGTTTTGAAGAAAAAAATACCGCAAAAAACATTGTATTTATCGGCTTTGCCACACTCCTCCTTATTATTTCGCATAATGCTATCAGTCTCGTTTTTTTTGGAGTAGCAGCGCTTTTTACCCTCGTATTTGCTCCCGACAACAAAAAACGAGTTTCGGCACTCATGGGCCTTGCGTTAGGGCTGGGTCTTGCCGCTTTTTATTGGCTGCCAGCACTTGTTGAGCGAAAATTCACCTATGGCGATCTATTTATGAAAGATATGTATAAATCTCACTTCGCGCCTATTCAGCATTTTTTCATACCAAACTTTACAAACAATGAAGCGTTCTTAACAGGAGGGATAGCGGTTACATTGGGGCTTATGCAAGTAGTTGCGCTTATTTCTGCACTCTACTTTCTCTTCAAGAAAAAAATAATTGGCATCAATAAGACACTTGCCTGGTTTGCGCTCTTTCTAACAATTATGGCGCTCTTTGTTATGCAGCCGGTTTCTCAATTTTTCTGGTCAAATATCCCCATTCTTCGTATGTTTCAGTTTCCTTGGCGACTTCTCAATGTCACCACATTGTCGTTAGCATTGCTGGGAGGAACTGTGCTCGTATGGAAAAAAATACCGTTACGATGGCTTGTCAGCATTTCGCTTCTATGTGTTATAAGCGTGAGCGTCTATTTCCGCCCACCACTTGGATTTGATCCAATTGATGAAAAATACTTTTGGGACTATCCGCTCAATACGACATACTTTGGAGAAACTGACGTTATTTGGTCAGCTGGCCCTGCAGGCTCATACCCTGAAAAACGTTTTGAACTCGCAAGCGGTACGGGCACTATCACTAACACATCCAAAAAAAATACAGTCCATACGTTTACTGTACACGCAGAAACAGATGTGCAAGTTGTCGATCGAACGCAATATTTCCCTGGCTGGAGAGTGTATAACAATGGACAAAAACTTCCTATTGAATTTCAAGATCAAAATTGGCGTGGACTTATTACCTTTAGTTTACCCAAAGGTACGCATGCAATACGCGTAGCTTGGGAAGAATCTGCCATACGTCAAATAGCAGAGGGAGTAACTATCATTTCAATGGTGGGCACGATAGGGTTACTTTTCTTATCGCGCGGACGTAAACAACACGCATGAAAAAAAATGAATGGCTATTAGTGGTCGTTGTTCTTTTTGGCATCATATCGCTTTTCTTTTATCAAACAATTTTTCAAGGAAAAGCACCCATACCTGCCGATATATTAGTAAGCGATTTTCAGCCATGGAGGTCTACATCCTACTTAGGGTACGGAGAGGGCGGCATCCCTAATAAGGCGCAGTATCCTGACGTTATTCGACAAATGTATCCATGGAAAACACTTGTAGTCGAAGCATTGCGCCAAGGCAAACTTCCCTTATGGAACCCATATAATTTTTCAGGTGCCCCACTCCTTGCCAATTTCCAAAGTGCTCCACTTTACCCACTTGGAATATTGTATCTTTTGATACCTCAAATAGACGCATGGAGCATACTTATCATCCTTCAGCCACTTCTCGCCATGCTTTTTACCTATATGTATAGCCGAAAAATAGGCATGATGTATCATGGCGCTGTCCTTGCATCATTGTCGTATGGGTTCTCAGGGTTCATGGCAGTGTGGCTCGAATACAACACTGTGGGACACGTCATTCTCTGGTTGCCGCTTATGCTTTATTGCATCGAGCACCTTAGAGAAAAACCACGCGCACTTTCCATAGGACTACTTACTGCGGCGCACAGCGCATCACTGCTTGCGGGACACCCACAAGTGTATGGATATACGATGATATTTACCCTTATATACGCAGCGATTCGTGCAAAACGAGGCATGTGGGGATATATAGGAACAAGTACATTACTCGGTGTCGGCATATCGAGCATACAATTGCTTCCAGGCATTGAACTCATTTCGCAAGCTGCCCGCTCTCCACATGATGCGACCAATTTATTTACAAAAATACTTATCCAGCCATTACAACTCCTCTCGCTTGCTTTTCCTAATTATTTTGGTAACCCCGCCACCCGCACCTATTGGCCAACTGATACATTTGTGGGGAAAGTAACCACCATAGGACTCGTACCTCTATTTTTTTCACTTTCTGCATTTCGGAGAAAAGACACCATTACTCGATGGTTTATTGGCGCAACAGTTGTGGTATTACTCTTAATTACTGCGCACCCCATCACTGCAATCCTATATAGGATACCGATACCTATTTTTACATCAAGTAGCCCGACACTTATGTCATTTCTTTTTGCTTTCTCTTTTGCCATGATGTGTGGACTAGGACTTGATTATTGGCTCACCGATAAACACTCTATAAAAAAACTTATACGGAGAACGTTAGAGGTAATCGCGCTTTTTGCCGTATTAGTACTACTTGCCAAACTTCCAATTATTCCTGAACTTACCGCCCACGCTCCAGTAGCAATACGAGCACTCATGTATGGAGCTATAATTTCAGCCGCGACACTTTCATTATTTTGGGTTGCGATAGCGCTTCCAAAATGGCGTACGCATGCAATAATCATACTCCTTATAGTTCACGCCATAGACTTGTTCATCTTTTTTAACCGTTTTAATCCATTTGCAGAAAAATCTCTTGTGTTTCCCGATCATCCGATTATTACGTACCTTAAAAGTAAAGCTCCGGATCGTTATTGGGGATATGGCACTGCCAACATTGCGGCCAATTTCGCATCGCAATATCATCTGTTTTCTCCTGAAGGATATGACCCGCTGTATCCAAAATCGTACGGACAGTTTCTTTATTCCTATAAAACCGGAGCTCCACTCGTTGAATTTGATAACACAACGCGCTCAGATGCAGCGATCGTTTCAGGATTTGGCGATGGAGGGTTATCCGATATAAAAAAACAACATGTATTAAATGCGCTCAGCGTGCGTTATATATTAGATCGAGTTGAAAATGGAAGTAACGAAGAAATATATCCTCCTGATATTTTCAGGAGTGTGTATTCGTATGCGGATTGGGTGGTGTACGAAAATACAAAAGCAGCACCTCGCGCCTCATTGCAGTCAGGAAACGTAACAATCAAAACATACGAACCTGAACACGTCTCACTCCTTACGGAAAGCTCAGTTTCCGGCACGCTTATTCTCACTGATACGTATTATCCTGGCTGGCTTGCTTGGATAGATGATACGCCAACAACAATATATCTCACTGATCAACATTTACGAAAACTTGAAGTTCCCGCGGGTACTCATACAATAACAATGAAATATAAACCAAAAAGCGTCACATACGGAGCGCTCTTGAGTATCGTAAGTGTCAGTGCGACAATCATAATGCTTGTAATTATTCACCGAAAAAAGAAATGAAAATTAACCACCGCTATTTTTTTGTCATTATTATTGTTCTTGCAGCGGTATTACGACTCTACAACCTCGATAAGGTGCCTCCCGGAGTCAATCGGGACGAAGCAAGTATTGGCTATACAGCATACTCGCTTATGCACACCGCAAAAGATGAATATGGAAAATTCTTGCCAATATCTTTTGAATCCTTCGGGGATTGGAAGCTACCGCTCTATATCTATACGACTATCCCGTTTGTAAAAATATTCGGGCTTTCTGAACTTGCAGTACGATTACCTTCAGCTATTGCTGGAGTCATGAGCGTTGTTGCCATCTATTACCTTGCGAAACTTTTATTTACATCGGAAACCTTAGCACTTTTAGCGTCCCTCGTGCTGGCAATAATGCCATGGCATATACATATCTCGAGGGTCGAATCTGAAGCAATCACCGCAGTACTTTTTACTATCCTTGGCTCTATCTGTTATTTGCTCGCCATAAAAAAGAAATCACTCATGCCTCTTATACTTTCCGCAATTATTTTTTCACTCACCTATTATACGTATCATGGTAACCATGTGTTTACATCGCTGCTTCTTTTTGGTTTAGTACTTTTCTATCGACAGGATATGGTAAAAATACCACGCTTTTGGATAGCGGTTGGCACAGGTACTATTTTGACACTCATTATCCTTTTAGCTACTTTCTCTGCTGACCATACCAAAATAAGCGGCATTAGTATTTTTGGCGATCCAACTGTCATACACAATCAAATAGAACTACCCAGACAGGAACATGCCAATCCTCAATCACTAGCCGCACGACTAACTCATAACCGATTTACCTATGCAGTTGTCACTATATTTCAAAATTATCTTCGATCATACGGGCCAGATTTTCTTTTTATTAAAGGCGGAGGTAACCGCGCGCATAATATCGAAGGCTATGGCAACCTACACCCTATCGAAGCGCCGCTTCTTCTTTTAGGCATCGTCTGGCTCATCAGCGCATTTCAAAAAAAAGAAGCCAAACTTGTGATATGGTGGCTAGCCATAGGCGCAGTCGCAGCAGCAATTACGAAAGATGCGCCTCATAGCAACCGCATGTTGGCTGTTGTCCCTGCACTTGCCCTCAGTACGGCTGCGGGAATACACGAACTTATACGCTTAGCGCCAAAAAAATCATACGTCATATTGGGCGCGATATTTGTACTATTGTATGGAAGTGCCATGGGATATTATCTTGATAGATATTTTGCTCACTTTCCTGTCAAAGAAGCGACTCATTGGGGATACGCATACAAAAAACTCGTGCCATTACTTATGTCTCCAGAAAATCAGACGAAAGATGTTATTATGACACGCCCTGAAACATCACCATATATTTATCTGCTATTTTATAGTGGATATAACCCCAAAGATTATCAACAGCAAGCTACCCGCTACCCGATATCGCGCGATGGATTTACTGATGTTTCAGGTTTTGGAAGATTTTCATTTCGGGCTATCGATTGGGATAAAGACATGGCACTCCACAATACGCTACTTGTTGTTCATGGCGATGAAGCACCGGGAAATTTAGGCTCAAAAATTATCGCAACTATCAGATTACCCGATAACACCGCGCAGTTTGTCGTAATCGACACAGATAAATAATATGAAACGGACACATATCTACGCACTTATACTATTTGGAATTCTTATATTAGGCACGTTCCTTCGGTTTTACCGGATTACCACTGTACCACCTTCTCTCTCGCATGATGAAACTGCCATAGCATATAACGCATACTCCATCGCTCTCACCGGAAAAGACGAATATGGACAACAATATCCTCTTCTTTTTAAATCTTTTGACGACTATAAACTTCCCGGCATGGTATATACCACCATCCCATCTGTTCTGCTTTTCGGACGCACTGCATTAGGCGCACGCATTCCATCCGCCTTCTTAGGCTCACTGACAATAATAATCGTCTATCTCCTTGTCTATGAACTTATAAAACAATACCGCGATCACTCGGGCAAATTAACAGCAATACCTGCCAAAATATATGCATTGTCCGCTGCTTTTTTCTTTGCTATATCACCCTGGCACATAAATTTTTCACGACAGTTATTTGAATCAAACGGAGCTTTGTTTTTCTTGAGCCTGGGCACATATATGCTACTCCTCTCTCTGAGGAAACATAAACTACTTTTAGTTGCGGCATTGTTTTTGGGCGTATCGGTTTATTATTACTATTCTGTACGCCTCGTCATCCCGTTTATTCTGCTTTCGTATGTGCTTATTCAACGAAAAAAGCTGGCGTCATATAAAGGCATAGTCTTTGCATCGCTCCTGTTATTTGCACTCACACTTCTTCCTATTGGCAGTCAGATGATTACTCCAGGAGGATTAGAGCGGATATCTATCGTGAGCATTATTAATGACCCAAACTACCTTGCATGGAAGGACGCATTTATCCAAAAATACGCAGAAAATCCCACCATAATAAGAAAAATTGTATTCAACCAAAAAACAGCACTCATTGCAGGCGCCATGGATAATTACTGGAAAAATATAGCACCGCTCCATGTATTTGAAAGCGGCACAAGCTCTTACGGTCTACAACATCCGTTTGAAATAGCCACCATAGCAATAGGACTTCTCTACATGATAACGTTTACCCACTCTGCAAAATGGCTTCTTATCGCCTGGTTTTTGGCGGCATTTCTCCCTGGCGCATTAAGCACCAATCAGCCAAATGCACTCCGGACGCTACTTGGAGCTCCTTTTCTTTCGATTTGTTCAGGAATTGGTGCGGTAGAATTGATAAATCTCATCGAACGAAAAAGGCGTGTGCTGTATGGAGTAATTCCTTTCACTCTTCTCCTCGCATATTTTTTCTACACGTTTTATCAGTCATATTTTATCGTCAACCCTACTCGCAACGCGCTCTCTTTTGGAGACGGATATGAGCAAATGATCGAACATGTAAAAACTGAGGAGCCATCGTATGATCGCATCGTTATTTCCGGGTATTATTGGCGTCCATATATTTTTATGTTGTATTGGGGCAATATCGATCCTCGCGAGTATCAAAAAGAAGGGACAATACGTGGTTGGGGAAAATATGTATTTACTGGGGCAGAATGGGATAAAAACGATATTTTCCTTTATGACACTGCCGTTGACCCCAAAAAATTAATCGCGACAAGCCGCGAGAAAACATTATTTATCCTCGCCCGCCCTGAATTTGAAAAAAATCAGGATAAATATGAGTATATCGGCACACTATCTGGGAGAAACGCGCCAGCTGTTTTTGTCACCGCACTTTTGAAGTAGTATGGAAGCTTTTTTGCATATCCTTCTCGTTTTTGTTGTCGCGTACTGGATACCAGGATGGCTTGTTCTTTGGCTCACAAAAACATCACCTGCTTACCAAACACTTCTTGCTGTTCCTTTGGGTATTGCATTATGGGGTTGGCAAGCATGGATATTTGGATGGCTTCACTTACCTTGGGGTGCGTACGGATATCTAGGGTTATGCATTGCGGCTTTCATAGGGGTCACTATGAAGCACCCTAACATTATAAAAGAAATATGGAAATCAATAGCCAGCATCGGAAAAGACAAGCCTACACTTATCCTCTTGATTATCGGGGTTATCAGTCAGAGTATGGTGCTATGGAATGTTCTTCAACCTTCGGGCAACACGTTAGTCTCATGCTGCGGAGACCCTAATGACAATATCTGGTATGCCTCAATAACCAAATCAATACTTGAATCCTTTCCTCCACACTATCCAGGCATAACAGGGCAAACGCTCCATAATTATCATTATTGGTCAAATCTCGTTATCGCTGATTTAGTTCGGGTATTTCATGTAGATCAAATACTGCTTCAATTTCGATATTCCGGAGTCCTTCTCTCATTATCACTGGGTCTTTCGCTGATTGCCCTGTCATGGCGCTTCACCACAAAGCAAGTATTTACACGATGGCTACTTTTCTTTTTCTATTTTGGTGGTGACATGATTTACCTTATTTCGATTATTCAACAACGTATTCTTTCGTTCCCCGGCAGCTCACTAGAAGACGGTATAAGGTTCTTAAGTAACCCACCGAGAAGCTACGCTGTAGTTATTGTACTAGTGTGGCTTACGCTTTATTCGTTATGGCGAGAAAAGCTGGACATCCGAAAAATAGCATTATTAGCAATACTGCTATCTGCCACCGTAGGACTTAAAGTATATCTTGCTTTTTTCTTGCTTACCGGACTAGGCGCACTCACGCTTTATGATCTTGTTAAACGAAAACAAGACACCCTGGTTCTACTTTTTGTATCACTTCTTTTTAGTGCTTTGGTGTACCTTCCGGTAAACTCCGAAGCTGGTGGCTTATACTTTGTAAAATTTTGGCGCTTCGAAAATTTTGTCTCACAACCTGGTTTTTCTCTCGTCCATTTAGATATGGCACGGATGATATTTGAACAAGATAACAAACATTTTAAGGCGCTGCTTTTTGATCTTCTATTTATGGCAATTTATATGGTCTGCATATTTGGCACCAAGCTTATTGGTCTTGTTCCTGTACGAGGCACATCGATACGCTTTCCATTGTATTTTAATATATTGCTAATCACGTCACTCGCTGTTCACTTTATTATTGGTTCATTTTTTCAACAAAGCACTGGTGGAAGTAACACATTTAATTTTCATGTCAATGTATTTCTCTTCCTTTCGTTCTATGCGGCGCTCGCTCTAACCCAGCTACACGAATTGCTAGGTAAACGTAAACTGGCGTATGCAGTTATCACATGTTTTGTGATTGTTTTAACACTACCAAGAGCTGCGTATGAAATAAGAGAGCATATGTATCGGATCAAAAATCTTTATCCTATTATTGAACCGGATACACTGAAAGTTATAGACTACCTACGTAAAACACCGGAAAACACGCTTATCGCTAATGCCTCAAGGTACATTAGCCCTGATTATAATGGCCCGTATTTATATTTACTCACTGGTCGTCAACAATACTTATCTTCACCAGGTCTTCTTCGACAGTTCGGTGCACGTACCCTTGATCGCGAGCAAACAATGACCACTATTACACAACCTGGCTCACCGAGAGTTATAAAAAAACTTCTTGAGCTCACAGGTATAGACTATCTCATATTAGATACGGGGGCAGCTATTCAAGCAACAAAATCAGCGTACTGGCTTGTCCCTGAAATAAAAACAGAACACGTTACCCTTATGAAGATTGATTTGGAGCGTTTACCTCCTCCACTACTTAACAAATAATGAAGTTTATTTCCCTGGTATGACTTCTATAAAGCCAAGCGAAATCATCTTATCCAGTAGCTCATCCTGATATCTCTTATCAAAATTAAACGTACCATCTATATCGAAATTTTCGGTCTTTCTGATCTTCCATCGATACTGCTTGTCGGTAAGCGTTTCATTTAGCGTAAACAATCTAAAATAATGCTCGTCCAAGAAATCAGACATCCACCAATTATAGGTAGATGCATCTCCTCCCCATGGCGCAAATCCACGATTAAATACAACTATTTTTGGTCGGTTTTTCGATAGGTCAGCAATAAGTTCATCTTTAATCTTCGATGTAGCAGCATGGTTTAGAAACCAATGATACTTGCTCGGCTGCTTTTTCGTATTGAGGTAAAAAAGCTCTTCAAATTCAAATGGACCAATATAAACAAAATCATCGGGAGATACGATAGCATTTATATATGGTGAAACCTGCGGCCTATCATAAATAAGGGGTAACTGACCCATGTATTTAGGGAAAAATTTTTGTTC
>DJCU01000036.1 GCA_002430725.1 Candidatus Gottesmanbacteria bacterium UBA5942 | reverse complement strand
GAATAGTTGTAGCTGATTTTTCTAATTTTCCCGTATTTGCTTCGCAAGTTACCAATATCACTATAAGTTAATTATTTAAAATTCTATATTTACCGCATTTTAACCGATTTTAGGGTTTTCTCGATATTCTCTAATTAACTATAAGCTTTATAAAATTCCCTATCACTCCCTACAGTATGCGGAGGAGTTATTTTTTACTGATACTCCGCTTGTACAATTCAATGTTTTCTATAGCAACTCCGGTACCCCGCACGACACAAAGTAACGGTTCATCCGCGATGTGTGCAGGCACACCGGTCATTTCCGTCACCAATTTATCAAAATTTCGAAGCAAACTTGTGCCTCCAGCCATCACTATCCCTTTATCAATAATATCTGCGGCTAACTCAGGTGGAGTTTCTTCCAAAACGCTTTTAATAGCAGCGATGACGTGGTGAAGCACTGGACTAATCGCAAGCGTCACTTCTGACTTGGCTAAATTGATAATCCGCGGCAATCCGGAAACAGCATCTCTCCCCCGCACTTCCATGCTTTCCTGCTGTTCTTTGGGTGTGCCGACTTTTACCTGACCAGAGGTTCCCGGCTTTGTGCTCATTGCAATCTTGCCTCCCACCGCATCACCAATGGTTATTTTGATTGCTTCTGCCATCCGCTCACCGATAATCAGGTTGTAGTTTTTCTTTACAAAATTTGCGATTGCTTCATCAATCTTATTACCAGCTACCCGAGCGCTTTTGTGAACAACCACCCCACCAAGCGAGATAACCGCTGCTTCTGTGCTTCCACCGCCCATATCGACAATCATATGACCGCTTGCTTGCGCTATGGGGATTTTGGCACCAATTGCGGCAGCCAAAGGCTCTTCGATAAGATAAGCAACTTTTGCTCCTGCGGCCAGTGTCGCATCGACCACCGCCCTACGCTCAACTTGTGAAGCTCCGGTAGGGACACAAATCATCACTTCAGGCTTAAAAATACGGTTCCTGCCTACTGCTCTATCAATAAAATGAGAAAGCATGGCTTCAGTAATCCGATAATCAGCAATTACCCCGTCCCGCATAGGCCGACTTGCCATAATATTGCCTGGAGTTCTCCCTAACATGTCCTTCGCCTCGTTTCCTACCGCGACTACTCGTCCATCATCGGTTGTCACCGCAACAACAGTAGGCTCATTCAGCACCACACCTGTGCCTGCAAGCCACACTACAGAATTTGCAGTACCTAAATCTATACCCAATCGCTTCGTCAATCCGAACATAATGGCATTCTATCACAATGTGCGGTATACTAGACCCGATATTTCACATTTCCTATGGCTGCAAAAATTCGCTCATTTCTGATACCCTTCGTTACTGTTTGTATCATTCTCGCCACTGCGGGAGCTATTATTGCATATGGTCGCGGCTATCGCCTTCATACCGATGGCTCTGTGCAACCGACTGGACTTATCGTATTGCAATCAGACCCATCTGGCGCTCAAATCATAATCGATGGTAAAGTAAAAACTGCCACTCAGGCAACACTGACACTCACCCCAGGGTGGTATGACGTCACCATCGCCAAAGACGGTTTCCAGTCATGGCAAAAACGGATGAAAGTGCAAGGCGAAGTGGTTGCGAAAGGTGAAGCATTGTTACTTCCCACAAACCCATCCCTGACCGCCCTTACCACGACTGGGGTCGTCAATCCATCGCTGTCCCCAGACGGGTCTAAACTCGCCTACGTCATACCAGATCCAACAGCAACTACCTCTGCCTCACTTCCCAATACGCGACCGGGTATATGGGTACTCGACTTGGTCGACAAACCATTAGGACTCAATCGTGACGCGCGGCAAATTGCCAAATCCAACGCCGTCAATTTTTCAAAAGCGACTCTTACGTGGTCACCAGACAACAAAGAAATTCTTGCAACAGTTTCGCCAAATGCAAACTATCTCTTGGTGGCTGACCAAAGCAATGACATACCTCTCCCTGTTTCTAATATCAAACTACTTCAAACTACATGGCAATCTATCAAAGATCAACGCACCAAGGAACAATTAGTGACTGTTCCTCCATTATTTACCGATATCGCAACCGCAGCAGCCAGACTCATCTCGCTTTCTCCTGACGAAACGAAAATTCTTTACGAAGCCACCGCTTCTGCCGAGCTACCACAAATTATTACACCACCACTTATTGGCACAAACCCAACCGAAGAGTCTCGCGTGCTCAATCCGGGCACTATCTATGTATACGATGTAAAAGAAGATCGAAATTATCCGATTGCAAAAGTTTCACAGATTTTTCCACAACCCTCGCCTGCCACTCGAGCTACAGCACCAAAGACGACAGAGGACGTGTCACACGTCCTTCATTGGCTGCCAACATCCAAACACTTGGTCATTGTAGAAAAAGATAAAGTAGAGATTATGGACTATGACGGAGCAAATAAGCGTACCGCATACGCGGGCCCTTTCTGGGATTCATTTGCTGTTCCTTGGGTTTCTGGGGGCAAACTCGTCATCCTCACAAACCTCAATAGTGCAGCTTCTGCCGTCAATAACCTCTATATCGTTAATCTTCGGTAGTAATTATTTTTTCAAAATCTAAATACTGCGCTATAATACACGCTCTATGCCACTCAGCGAACGTGAACGAAAAAGACTAGCTACACAACACATGGCGACCTATTTCCCAAACGCCAATGCAAATGAAGTTACAAGAGTGGTAGACCTATGTACCGATGGATTTGACGGTGACTATTCGCCTATTAAGCGCGAACAAAACCATCGTTCAGCTTCGGGAGTTGGCGCAAGTTATGAAGAATTTGTCATCTCTGTTGGAAGACGCATTACACGCAAAGAGCCGGCAGGAGTATCTCGCCAATGGCTTGGAAGTATTCTTCGCAAGGTGTCTATGTAACATTTCTATCTCCCTCTCCTTGCCCGAGTTCTGACGATAGCATCGTACGTCACTTTACAAGGAGCATTAAACGCTCGTGCCACGCGTGCGCGCACCCACGCTATCCGACTCTGCGAACGCTTAACGCTCACGATAGCAGTCCCTTCCTCGCCAATACCTGTACAACTCACTGATCCCATGTGGTTACGATGCGGGCAAAAATTTTCACACATCGATTGTGCAGTACGCAAATATCGTTTGTTATCAAGCACAACCAATCCTTCAATCAAGGCTGTGGATTGCGATACATGCTGAAATGAAGCCGCTGGAAACTCTGGTTTCAATGCCATAAGATCATGTATTATAGGATATTTTTAGTGGAAAAACAAACCCGCGGCAAGCGAATATTGTATGATGTGTAAAAAAAGTGCCCCCAGAAGGAATTGGCCAAGGCCACTCACCAGCGCTAATACTCGCATATTTACATTTACTCGTTAAGCGCTGGACTGCGAACCCTTCACCTTACCCACCAACATCTGAATGTAGCACTGACAGGTAGAGAGACTTCTGAGTATCCCCGGTAGGAATCGAACCTGCATCGGAGGTTTAGGAAACCTCTGCTCTATCCATTGAGCTACGGGGACAATAACACTCTATTCTACCCTAATTCTATGCTACAATACCAACATATTCGCCGATTGCAGACCATAATCGGGAACCAAACGGGGTGTAGCACAGTTGGTAATGCGCACGGTTCGGGACCGTGAGATCGAGAGTTCGAATCTCTCCACTCCGACTCAGATTTTTAACATGACGTCATGATTTTTACATCGTAAGGTATAATACACTCATGGCTACCTCACGAACCCCCGAGCCCGAACAACGCGTCATCATTTTCTACCCATTCAAAGGAAGAGCGGTACGTACAGTTACCCAATTTGTCCATCTCTCTATCGAAGCTTCCGAAAACGCTAGGCATATTAAACAGCGCCCCTCAGAAAGAAAACGGTCAAAAACCGGAATATTACATACGACATTTTTAGTGGATGCCGCAGCTGACGGTGACTTTGACGATGGGGAGTAAAACCCATCCAATTCCCCACTCTAGCGCATTTTCCCATAGTGAGGTATAATACCCAATAATGAAGTTATCGTTTTCCTCAAAAAATCAGGCAGATATCGTACTCGCCCCAGATGTCATCCTTGCCTCCCAGTCTATTGGCAGACGGATGCTTCTTGAAAAACTCGGCATTAGATTTCGTGTCGCAGTCACACGCCTTGATGAAGACAAAATAACTGACCCAAATCCGCTGAAAACCATACAAAAGCGAGCGGTAGCCAAAGGCTTGGAAGTCGTCAACAATCCCCGCGTTTATATGGTTCCTGAAGATCGTGAAGTTGTCGTTATTGCAGCAGACAGCATGGCAATCATCGGGAAAAAAATATATGGCAAAGCGATCGACCGGGTTGATGCCACTAAAATGCTTAAAGAACTCATGGGAAAAACCCACGTATTTACGACCGTCATCCACATCGTGTATCTCGACAAAGGCAAAGTGAAAAAGACTTGGACAAAAACAGTCACCACTAAAGTAGCGCTCCGCAAAATGACTGGGCCAGAACTCGAAAGCTATGTGGCTCGATACGATTTTACCCGATTTGCGGCAGGATACTCGCTCAACGAAACACCATGGGACTTGGTGACCAAGGTAGATGGCTCATACACCAACGTCATCGGACTTCCATTTGAAGTCCTTCTCCCTATTCTTCGCACCATTAAAATTATTGTATAAAAAGAGCATTTCTTCCTACGCTCATATTCAACGATTATATGTTGTATAAATACGCCTCATGTCTTTTCCGTACGCTTACAATATAAGCAATCGTATTATTTCCTATTGACGATCATAGTAATAATTTTTATACTCTGAACTCTCATTTCAAAAATGTTAATGTGTTTGTGCGAGGAGGTGATAATTTTATGTCAGGATTATTCAACAAAGAAGTAACACCGCCAGCAATCACAACTGAACCGACACCACCACTAAGTTTTCTTGGAAAAGGAGCAAAAGCATCAAACGAAGCAGATCTAGAAAAAGCAGCAAAATTACGAACGTTGGACGAAATTTCACGCAAAGCCACACAAAGAGATGCGCTGCGAGCAGCAGGAAGACGACCAAGACGATAAAACTTTACCATTTTAGCCTTACAAAGCACTCATCATGAGTGCTTTGTTGTATAATATACATCAAACTATATCAATATGTCGCAATTAATTGAACGGCTATCCCATCGGGCAAATCATTCAACCGAATCGCGTCAGGCAGTTTGTTTCCGGATGGAACAGGTAGCGAGTGAGCTACGTCCACACTGGTGGAACAACGCTGTTGTCAGCCCATGGTTTGATGTAGGAATATTTCGTCTCACTGACCCCCGCCCGGCAAGCCGCAATCTAGAAATGACAACGCTCGGATTTGGTTCCATTATTAAGCAATTTCAAGAAAACAAACGCGATCCGCAAGCACAAATAAACGAGCGCGATGTATTTATTTCGTACGCAAAAAAATATGGTATCCGACCACACGCGAGAATACTTGATCTCCATATTCCTCCACGCCCGGCAGAAAGTGTACGCACCCTATCGGCTGATCTCGCAAACTCCGCAGCACAAATTGCAGGCTGGATAGAGGCATATAACTGTTATCACCCTGAAAAGCCCATTGGATTACTCACCGGTCGCACGTCACTTTCTGTAAGCAAGCGCGCCCCAGGCATTGGGTTTGAACTCGTTCAAATTGATCAGACGCCTTGGCCGATACAAAATAGGCTGGATATCATCGAACACCTTGTACAAAACTCCAAGCTCAAAGCAGAAGACTTACTAAAAGCCCCTGTGTGGACAATGCTCACAAGTAAACGTTGGTTTTCCCGGATACATGGAGTGAGCCGATATAACAATCGAGCATTTACACTTGAGACACGGAACGGTCAGATGATAGAGCTTCCCCACGAAGGAAACGGGTGGCAACTCTGGCTAAGAAAAACAGATCATACAAAACCAATCACCGAACAAGATGCACAAGTTCTCCGAGGCGCTATTCAAGTCGCAGCTGCAGTTGCGCATGAGGCTGGCGTTGATATACGTATCCGGATACCGGACACCTTGCCCTTTGAGCCATTCCTCAAGCGAGCATCACGAAGCATCGGCCCATGGGGGCTGTACCAAAAAATGGGGACACCTGTCAGAAGCTTTGGCTACCCTTCTCTTGAGTTTATTGCCTCATTCGCTGCTCCGATACAAGGGACAGAAACCTAAAACCATCAAAATTTGTGGCAAACAGCACACCTTGCTTCCTCTTTCTCAGATAATCAACATCGTTATTTAGGCGAAATTTTCGCAAAATATACCCACTATGATGTAATTTGATATAATAACCTAATGTCACCACTTAAATTTACCAACTTTACCCATCTTGGCCTCAAGCCACGCACCATCACTATCGTTATTGAGCAATCGCGTGACAGAAATAGAATTGGAGATCACGACATTACTCCAGGTACATCATTTACTGTGGAGGCTAATGAGCGAGGACGCATAAAAAACTGGATTCGTGACAATGTCGAACCACCTTTTCATCATGGAGATGAAGATGCGTGGGTATTTTCTCGTAGACACATGCTAAGCGTTGCAAATCTTAGAGTGTTTACCCGACCAGAAGCACGATTTGTCAAACGAAAATCCAAATCTATCGAAGGACTGCATGTTGGATTTATTCCAATAAAAAAAGAATCGAGACGATAAATCCCTCTTTCTTCTTGACGCACATACCCCAATTTGATTTAATGTGATCTATCTCACCAATCAGAATGTCTGATTGCCTGCCAACGCTCACGTGAGTTGAGCACCGGAACCTCTGTTAGGCCGGTGTTTTTTTGTTTTTTTGTCCCTCAATATTGAACTTCGGCTACTTTTACTGCCGATGAGTTCGATATATAGAGACAGGCACATTAAAAGAACGGAAAGAAACATTAATCGCCTCCTTTGTGAAGTGAAAAGGCCGGCAGCAGGGCAAGAATAGCTCCTATTCTTTCTCTCCTGTCGGCTTTTTAATCAATCTTCACCCATTCACCAATAAGGAGGCTCCAATGGAATTCACCCCACAACAGTTCGTAGAAATAGCACAAACAATTTTCATCATTCTCATCATGGAGGGAATATTGTCAGTAGACAACTCATCTGTCATCGCTGCCATGGCGTCCAAGCTCCCCGACCAACCAGTCGTGGCTCCCCAGCGGTTTCAAAAACTGTTTGATAGACTCGGTAACCAACAAGATGCAGCGAGAAAAATCGGCATTATTTTCGCTTACATCGGACGGTTCATCATGCTCATCATCGCATCGGTGCTTATCGACAATATTGCCATTCGACTGTTCGGCGCCCTGTATCTTATCAAGCTCGCAGTCAAACACTTGAGTGTTGCTGACCAACCCGGAGAACAGAAAATTATCCATGACCAAAAAGTGCCTACATTTTGGGGGACGGTATTTACGATAATCGTCATGGACATGACATTCTCGTTAGATAACGTGGTAACCGCAGTTGGCATTAATGATGAGCTATGGATTGTTCTCTTGGGAGTTGGGTTCGGCATCATCACCCTGATGTTTGCATCAGGTTGGGCGATGAAAATGATCAAACAGGAACCCCGCTACGAAATCATCGCGTACTTGCTGATTTTGGAAATCGGAGTGGGACTGTTCCTTGAGACCATCGGCATCATCCACATCGAGATGCTCCATAAGTTCGCGCTCTCGTTAGGCACTATCCTAGCTGTGGTAATATACATTAAATTACCTCACTCGTCCGAACGAGACATGTATCTTATAGAGCCATGGGGGCATATATTTGGAAACGTCAACGAGACGCTCGATTCGGTAACACGCCTTGTCGTAAGGTATGCAAAATACCTGCTCACTATCGGATTACGCGCGCTTGACGCCATTGAACCAGCTAAGCCTAATATTTCCATCGAATAACATGTTTCTTTTTCTGTTTCTTTGACGCAAAGTGCGTCACCTCCTCCTTTGGTGGTGATTCGCTTTGCGTTCTTTTTCCTGCGGCTATCATGTATTGGACGCAGAAAAAAGAACCTATCGCGAGTGATGATCAAAAAGAGGTCTCTTTAAAAATAACTATTTCAGAAAGCATGCGGTCTATGATAAACCACATAAATTATGGAGGAGAATTTTCACTAAAACCACAAGATTTTTCTGCGAACCCGTATGCCTTTATCACCCCACGCTTCTTCGATCGCGACAATCCGATCGGTAAGTGAGTTTACTTCCTTATCATCCATTGCCCTCCATAGATCGTCATGTAACTCTTCCCGTAGTCTCACTTGAGGAATAACCGAAACTAATAATGATGGATCTGGAAGTAAAACGACTAATGTTTTCTTTCTAGGTTCAAACATTTTCGAAACGGAAATCTCCGCTCGATACCCTCGAAATACCGCACGTTTCTTTGGTGGCGCTACTTCTTTTACAGAAAACATCCCCACATAATAACGTGATACTTCGTGTTTTTCAACACGCGCATCCTTCTCTGCCCCAACAACTTGACAATGACCCTATCAAACTATTACACTCTTTATTCCGGCTCAAAATACTGGGAGCTTAAAAAGGAGAAAATATATGGTAAAAATTGAACGAGCAAAAAGACCCAAAAAACATGTGCCCGACATGATCGTGGAATATCATCCAACCGGGAAATTAGACAAACTCAGACGTATTGTGCGCAACAAATTAACTTTTGGGCTTCGCACGCGCGTGACATTTGAAGAAAGTCCACACGAACACCCGGAGCATGGTCGCGTGTATGGAACTTCGATAAGAAAAGGAACTCGAGTAGGTGGCTAATACGAGCGAACCCCATGCCTATATCCAACTACGCATGAGTGCACGAAGCTTCTGAATGCGCTTTATGTATTCAGGTCGGCTTGCCTTATAGCATCCTCGCGTGTGCGTCTGGATCTCATCTAAAAACATACCATACTGCTCTGCAGGCACAGAAAGGTGTCTGGTTTTACACAAAAACCGTGGTTTATGCACCATGGCATCTACTCTCACCAAAATCCGCCCATTAAGATCACTTGCTAGGCCAGTTTGCGAATAAAATATCCGAGCATGTATCCGTTTTTTCGATTCTTTTTTTACCATAATAATGAAAATTACTAATCGTACTGAGCCAGCTCGGGGATATCCAATCGCGTGGCGACCTGCGACCTACCATGCCGCGCGATATACATACAGCCATAATATTTCATGATATTGCTACCCTTTGCTGCCACAGCTGCTTCTTCCATCTCAAAAACACCCTCTAAAACTCCCGCAAACGAGCTCAATACGCGACCAGAGAACAATTGTTCCCCTTCTGCTGCTATCGTGAGGTCAGTAACACTGTCACCTCGGGTAAAACGCACCGACAACGGCCTCGCGTGGCGCGAATGAGGTTTCAACACAAACTCAACAGTTTCAGAACGTGTCATAAAGGGATAGTTTCTTTTTAGGGGGTGATTATACTAAATATCGCGTCCGAATAGGAAGAAACACATTATGCAACCTTACCAGATTGACTCACGTGAACCTGATCTCGTTCTATTCTCAGCCCATCTCGTTTGAGTTTCCCTGGCCAGTCTCTTTCCACGAGTAATAGCGGCTTCGGTAGGTTGTCGACCTTTTTCCCCACGACGTATCCGTTCAGCTTCAGCTAGCTGAAGCTCTCTCGCTGCCTTATCGAGCTCCGCTCGTGCAGAGCCACGTTTTGGCAAAGAAATATCTATATTGAGCAAAGGGATAAACATACAAGCGTATTATACCGCACAACGACAAATTGAGCCAAAAAAACACTTGTGTTAATAAAGTTCTGTTGAAGCAAATAGCAAACTAATTTCCTTGGCTGCAGCCTCGGCGCTGTCTGACCGGTGCACGACATTGTGTGGTTTATCAACACCGAAATCACGCCGTATTGTGCCCGGAGCTGCTTCTGCAGGATCAGTTGGACCACAAATATCAAATACTTTCTGTATCACTCCATCTCCTTCTAGTACCATAGCTACTACGGGAGTAGACATCATTTGCTTCGAAAGCTCGGGGAAAAAAGGCTTGTCTTTGTGATGGGCGTACCATGTATCGAGAATTGACTGCGTTAATTGCACGAGTTTGAGTGCGGCTAGCTTCATGCCTGCTTTTTCAAAACGGGAAATAATCTCCCCAACGACATGTTTTTCCATACCATCTGGCTTGATAAGGACGACAGTTTGTTCATTCATAGGACTTATAAGTATACCAGATATTTTTTGGAAAAAACATATCTTGCATAACCTATTTATTTTCCTATACGTTCTTTCTAAGGCATCACAATGCAGAAACACAGCGTAGGCACACAAGAATTTACTGTACGCATTGGAAGAGAAATAAAGCGTATGTCCCTCGCAGTTCCTTCCAAAGGCCCTTTTGAAACAGACCGTATGTATGCCACCCGTCTCGAAGCGTTTAAAGCCGAGTGGGCACGACAGGGAATTTTTGTAGTAGAAGACCAAGAAACAGAGGCAGGAAGAGCCGCCCGAAGTGCTATCGAAACAGTTACCCGTTTTATTCCCACAAAAAATCGAAATTTACCATTATTCGAGGCAGTGAAACGAAGAAAACGCCAAAAATACCCCCGCAACACCCGCTAGACCCCTCACTCTATAGTGCTATCATGAAAGCTAATGACACACGAAGTGATACTCGACAAAACCATACTTGTTTTTGACCAAAATGGCGTGGCACATACCGCGGACATAAGTAATATCGTTAACCGAGGGGTTGACCCTGCGTCTATTCGACCTGCGCTTCAGGCATATTTTGAAAAACATGGTCTCCGGATTGCTTCGTTCGATGAGGTGGAACGTCACGGATTTCCCCAACGAAAACAGCAATTTGATTGGAGAATACAACTTCCAAAACGAAAAAATTTGCGTTGAAAAATGGGCTATCGCCTCGCCATAGCGGGAAGAGTTATTTCGGGGTCTAATACATGCTGTCGTAACTGCTGCTCCAATTGATGAAACACTCCTTCAACGGGTTGCATGCCATTTACCCATATCAATCTATTTTCGCGAGCAAGCTTATCTACCATGGGAACGACATACCCCTCATATTCTTGAAGGCGTACTTTATGCACTTCGGGAGTATCGTCTACCCGCCCCTCATTACGTGCTGCACTCCGTTTATATGTTTCTTCATCAGTCGCATCCATGTGAACCAACACAAGCTTTGTTCCTGTTTCTTTCGCGATTTGTTCAAATCCCTCGAGTTGCTCCATACCCCGAGGAGAACCTGCAATAACAAGCAAACGTTTTCCTTCAGCAATTTGCTCTTTAATAACTTCGCCAAGCATGGCTAAAGTCGGCGCGTCAGGCAACTTTAGGCCTTGCTCCATAAGCGGGATATATGGTCCGATCAACGGCCAAAACCTATGGGTTTCCCCTTCTTCACGCACTGCGCGCATGATGTGACCAGTGCTTATTTTGACCGCTTCGGGATGAGCTGCCACAAGTAAATCGGCTTGGGTATCTTTGCCGGCAAGTGGCTTTCCGATAATAGAGAGGAGTGTCGGCTGCACAGATACCTATTTTAACCTATAGTATGATAGTGCGTCAAGTCTTTAGCGGCGTGCCATCGCAGGAAGAGATATTTCAGGATCAGCAAGATAAGGCCTGAGGATTTGTTGCAACTCCTGCTGCACTATTTCTAACGGACGTTCAGCAAACACGGTGTGCAAACGACCTTCCGAGCGAAGCGTGCGAAGCACCGGCTCTGTGTGTAATGCAAACTCCTTTGCCCTCGTTTGCAGCACTTCCTGCCGATCATCCGCTCTCCCATTGTTGCGCACCCCTCCCATCGCATACATATACCCTTCAGATGTATCTAAATTAACAAACACCCCCGTCAGACCCTCACGAACAAGCATTTTATCGTATGATTCAAGCTCTTTGGGCATTCGCGGATGTGCGGTCACGATGATATTTCGCACCCCTTCAGCCAGCTTTTCATGCACAACACGTTCAAAAGCTTCGTTAATCGCTTCTTCGGGTATGAGTATTCCCTGATCCATGACCTCAATATGCGGGCCTAATATTGGCCAAAATCTGTGGGTTTCCCCTTCTTTTTTTACTTCCCTGATCATTTCACCAGTTGAGATAATCACGCTATCAGGCATGGTGCGCACAAGCAGAGCTGCTTGTGTGTCCTTGCCAGCCAATGGTCTCCCCAAAATCGATATAATCGTCCGTTGCATAGCGGAAATTTTACCCTATAGTAAATAGGGGCTCAACTATCGTAGCGACAGAAGGGCAAGAAGTTTTTCTTCGCGCGGCTTATTCCACACCAGAGACATATTGAGTGTTTCTTGAGTAAAGTACTTTTTTATCAAACTATTGATATCGCCCACCTTTACTTTCTCTATCTTTTGGACATACTCTTCAAGCGTCACAAGAGGCATACCAAAAAGCTCTGCTCTCCCGTACCATTCAACCCAAAATTCTGGATCTTCGCTCTTGAACGCCAAAATAGTCTTGAGCCGCTTTCTTGCGACTACTAACTCTTCTTCAGTGACGCCCATTTCTTTTGCTTTCGCGAGCTCTTCTATAATCGCTTTTGTCGCCTCTTCTACTTTGTTTGTAGCAACCCCTGCGTAAATATCCCAACTGCCGACATCAGCGTATGCAGTATTGCTACTTCTGATGTGATAACAAAGCCCTCGTTTCTCGCGAATTTCTTTAAACAACCTACTCGTAAACGACACGCCCATAATCAAATTAAACAAACTCCACGCGTATCGATCTTCACTATCACGCGCAAACGCACGAAGTCCCACGATAAGATGTGCCTGTGCTGCATCTGGCTTCGTTACGACAGTGAGTTGCGGTGCTTTTTGAGAAGGTTTTACTACTTCCATATCGCCTGTTTTTTTAGCTGGCAGCGCACCAAACCAATGACCAACCTGCTCCTGAATATTTTTTTCATTACCACTCACATTTCCCGAAAGAATTACCACCATGCGCTCCGGCGCATACCAATCTTCATGATATTGACGAAGCTCCGAAGCTCCCACTGATCGCAAACTTGCCTCTTCACCGATGGTGCGCATGCCCAATTTACTGTTTGGATAGAGCAATGCGTGATATGCTTCCTCCACTTTGCTTGCGGGCTCGTCTTCGTACCGCTTCATTTCTTCAAGTATTACATCGCGCTCTTTGTCTACCCACTCAGCGGGTATGCGAGGATTTATCGCAAGCTCTTTATTTATTTCCAACGCAAGATGCCAGTCCTCGCTCAACACTTTGTTATGATAGTTCGTAATATCAATGTCAGTGTATGCGTTTTGTAACCCACCAGCTCGCTCGATTGTGTTGACGTCATCAGTGGTCGGATATTTCTCTGTTCCCTTAAACACCATGTGCTCAAGAAAATGAGAGATGCCACTTATCGCTGGCGTTTCATATCTACTTCCTACTCCCACCATTACCGCTGTTGCGATACTATTCACTCCTGGAACAGGCACGAGAATAAGACGAACCTCGTTGGGAAACACAGTTTTTGTGAAATTAGATGTTGCCATAGTGTTTTCTATCCTAACCTAAAAAAGAAAAATGATCTACCGGAAAACTCTTCGAGGACGTGCGTCAATAATCTTTTGCATAAGCTTGTCACGATCATCAAGTGCGCATACCGCTTTAAATACCATGGTTACTCGTGACATATCGCCACCAACCAACTGAGAGCCTGCAAGCACATGCCGGACAGGTCGCGAAAGTGTATGGGTCACTGCGCTAAGCATTTCTGATCTTCGCCCAAGCAACAAAATTGCGGAAATACGCGAAACAGGTGTAATAGTGAGCACTCCTACCCCATCAGCGCGGACACCTAAATGCCATGTATGCGTTCGATTGTTCCATAGTGGAGAGGTAATATCTGCTTGGTCACCAGGCTCAAAAACTCTCGCGACTGCCCCACGAAAATGATGATCCAGCCGAAACCTCCTATCAAATGGTGTTGGGGTTTGAAGGGTAAACTCAACAATATTCATAACGAGGCGCATTATAGTACAGTCAGCACCAAATAATCCAATGATATGACAACACGAATACAATGGTCACAAACACCCAGATACGTACCAATTACAAAAATTGCCGTATTTTGATATAGATAAGCTCCTTTATTCCCAGTTGACCCATATCCGTATACGCCATGTATAAAGAGAGAAGAAAATTTCACGGTTCATTTTTTGATATCGTGTGATTTTTTATTCCCTGCTCACGAATTTAGTATTTATATAAAACAATGGCACTCCAAAACGAGCGTCCAATATATCTTGATATTGCCACTTCCTCAAAAGAACGCACTATGGCGTTCGGTTCTCTCCTCTCGCCCGATCGAGTGCGACAAGTCCCATTTGGATTTACCGAAAGCACTATTCATAAACCGATAAACAGTTCTCCTTCTGAGTGGCCATTTGAAGTTGCCAAAGAAAAAGCGCTTCAGGATATTGCAGGACTTCTGGTGCTCGGCACGGTAAACAACGTAGCACACAAAGATTTAGTAGGAGAAATCACGTCCCGCCCTGGACGAACCATACGACTCTACTCAGATACCGTACAAGTAAGCTACGATGCAGACTCACCTGATGACACACCTAGAGTACTGGAAAAACCTCCAAGCTTAGAGCAGTGGATCACCGACCCCGACAATGGAGCACTCCTGCAATCAGGAAAAAATTTTGAAATCTGCACTGCTCTCACTGGCATAGATCTCACAAACCCACTAGCACATCCTGCAACGGTACTCGTTCGTGTTGCCGGAAAAATGCGCCCGTACACAATGGATGATGTCATGAACATCATCAACAAACATGGCGCACACGATGTCACCATGGCTGCTGGCGGCATTTCTATCCAAAATGGCGGTACTGAACTCTACGATAAAACAGAACCGCTCCGCTGCTATATACAAACCGATCCAAATGTCGCACCGAGATTAGCATTCGAAATCCCCACGTGGGATCACCTCGATCTAAAAACACTAAGGCGTTTCGTATACGGAGCAGTACCCGAAGCGCTTCAAGCACTCATTACACAAATTGATAACACCCAGCATGTGAGCGAGTTATCTAAAAAGAAAGGACTGATATTCCCATTCCCATCTGAAAATGATGAAAAATGGCAACAAAATAAACTTTCTTAACTCTTGCTCCTTTTCCTCCACACTCCGGTATCCCTCTTGATACTCCCCACGAAATACCCGATACTATTTTTATGAGTCCCGATGATATTCGTGAAAAAATAGAAGCCGACATAGTCGACATCATCAAACGAAAAGTTGAAGCGGAAGAAATGAGCGAAGAACGTGCGCAACAACTTGCGCAAATGGTGTTAGACAAACTCAAGCCCGGCATGAGCATGGAAGATCTCTATCGGACACTTCCTCACTTGGATGATAATTTTAATGAAATATCCCATGTCATCGTGCCATATCTACGGGATTATGAACAGGGAGTCGCAAAACCTGCAATTTCCCAAGTACAACAACTTATCAAAGCGGGCCAATACAAAGAGGCGCAGGATTTAGCTGATCGCGTTATCAAACAAAACGTAAAATTAGTCTGGACTGGTAGCGCAAAATCCAGCTAACATAAGCGCGGGTTATTCAGTTTTTCTATACACCCGATATCCCCGTATTCCCCACACATACCATCCATCTGGCTTCATACGATCACTTGGAAATTTTCCATATGAAGGGTCTTTATCTGGTGTTTCGCGGGTAAATAGCGCACCGCCTTGTTTGAGAGCATCGACAACTGCAGTAAACGCCCGCGGTCTATCGGGATGAAAAAATAGCCCTGCCATACACTCATGAACAACATCTGCTCCACCGTACGGAGCAGTTAATCTTGGTAAATGAGTCGTGTCGACTCCAGAATACCAATCAATGAGGTGCATATGTTCACGAATAAATATGGCTGTGCCTTCGTCAGGAATAACTTCGGCTGATTTTTTGGATAGCCGTATCACGCGCTCAGAAGCACGCAATATCTGATCTCCTGATCTACGTTCATGATTTGTCACCATAAGCTTCAAGCGGCCACGAGTAATTTCTCTGGCAAACCATTCGCTCAGCACTGCAGAAGAAGCACCAGCTTGCCCTCCTAGCTCAACAAAAAGCACAGGTTTTCTCGCGCGGCTCAAACGATGTTCTAATTCAGAAGCGACACGAATTTCAGCGCCGACAAGCTCAGGGCGCGTTCCAGGAGCTAACGGTCTCCGAGCATCAGCAAAAAATCCACTTGTATAATAATGAAGCATCTCACTTCTTCCCATAAGGCGCATATTATAGGATATTTATAAAAAAATACCAAACCACTGAAAACAAAAACTATATCATTCAAGAAACATCTGACTAATAACGATATACATAAATACATTTCGTTATAGTTGTGACATCCTTGACACGACCCCTTATCTCACCTACTGTGGATATATGGATATTTCTCTGCCTGCAATCGAGGCATTTGTCGACACACTTATCGCAGAAAAATTCTCAGCCACTCCACTCGATGAAGCGACACGAGCTGATATCAAGCGCGAACTTACCGACCGGCTCAACCAATACCTGACACTTCGCACGATCGAAATGGTCAGCAGCGCCAATCCAGAAGCGGTAACTCAACTTTCTGACCTCATCAAAACAAATCCAACACCAGAACAAGTCAATGCATTTATCAGTAACTACATCAAAGAGCCAGATATTTTGGTGTCACAAATATTTGCTGATTTTCGTAGACTCTACCTAGGAGTTTCAGAAAAACAAACACACTAATCAGATATGGCAGAACCATTCCCAACACCACAAACACCAGAAGCCGCCAAGCCCCAATCGATTATCGTGGGTGAAACCGCTATTTATCTCACCACACCCCAACAAATTACTGGAAAAGAAATTAGCTACATCACCATTCTTGGGGCAGATAAACGGGCAAACAACGGTGTAGAAAGTGCAGTCCCTCTCGTGAAAGAAGCGAGCCGCAAAAAAGGTGAAGAAGGCAAGCTCATCGATAAGCCGCTTACAAACGTCAACGCGTTTGATGAAATACCCTGGGACAAGCTGTCAGGAGTCCAGTGGACTGACGAGACTGGTACTCCTCATATCATCACAAAAGAAGCGCTTTCGCTTGAACCCAAAGCAGCAGCTGCACCAGCTCCAGAAACTCCCGAGGCGAGCAGCACACCCATAATGGGAACAGAAACACCGGCAGAAACTCCAGTCGTCACTCCAGAACCGGCAGTAGAGCAACCATCACCTGTTGCTACACAAGCAGAAACACCTGCTCCTACACCGACCAAAGACGCACGAGAAATATTAGAAACACTCAAAGAAGATCCCAATACCATCACTATCGTGGGTCTCAAAGCATACGAAACAAGAGCGTTAGATCTTGCTGACCGCAGTATGCAAAAACTTTCCAGTCCAAGCGCTGAAGCTAGGGCTGCTGCCAACCGCACTCTCTGGGAGAAAACAAAAGATGCCGTCCATGGTATCCATGAATTCGTATTTACCAATGTATGGAAACAAAGCATCGGGGGCATCTATTTCCACGAAAAAAGTCGGCAGTACTACATGGACATGTTAAAAACCGCAGAAACACCATTTGCTGAAGAAGCCATACGAATGGCAGAAAGACGCGCTACCGATCGATACAACGCAAAACTTGCCGATGCAAACTTCCTAGTACGAGCGGGAACGAAAGCTGCAGACTGGTTCAAAGACAAAGTTGGCATGCGCACAAGCATCCAAACCATGGCGCTTGAGGAAATTGGCGCTATGCGTCTCACAGGAGAAATTAAAGGGTTGGAAACATTCGAGCGCGAAGCCAAAGCTGTCCGCGCCCGATTTGGTACAGATCTTGAAAACGCAGATCAATTTATCCGATCACAACTTGGTGAAAAACTAGAAATATTAGACCCCACCAAAGAGGAACATAAACCACTGGTAGAAGGAATACAATCACTACTCAAACAGTACGCGAGTGGCGAAATAGCAGACAAAACTGAATTTGATAATCGAACAAAAGAATTCTTCGAAGCAACGCTCAAAGACACGCGTCCAGATATTTTTGCTGAGGCAGAACTATATAGTTCGAGTCTGTATGAGGTAGCAGAAACATTACGTACAAAGATGTCTCACGAGGCAGGACTTGCCAACATAGACGAAGCAATCGCTGGCATGCAAATTCGGCTCGGTCTCGGACAGATGGGTGAAGTCACTAGTCTCGAACCAACAGCAGTTGAAAAAGGAGTAGGTCAAATCAGAGAAATTGCCGAATGGTTAAACAAAAAGAATGTTCTCGTTCCCCTTCTTTTCAACGAAGCAACCATTGGTTCAGGTGTTGCGCTCGCGCTTTCTGCGGTAAACTTCCTAAAGACTGCTCCGTTTAAAGCAGTCGCAGGTATCACCGGGCCACTCGGAAGCCTCACTGGTGGTGCATTGGCAGGCGGACTGTTTGCAGGGTGGCGCGAATACGGTCAACTTAATCGTGACTACATGACGCATTTACGCGAACGCGAAACTGGGGCGCAATTTACCGAAACACAAAAACGCAGAGCGTGGTTTGAAAAATTTGCAGTCAAACAACGTAGAGCAGATGAAATGATCGCAAATCTCTCTACCACACTTTACGAAAACGATGCGCTCAAAACAAACCTTACGGACGATGAACTACGGAGTGCATTTGCCACCGTTGCCGATCTTCATGCAAGGAAAGCGGTAAGTGAAACTGGTCCAAAAAGAATTGGTATGATACAGTTTTCAAATCGCGAAACAATTGAAAGTGAACGCGCAGCGCTTGACCTCACCGCAAATAAAGCGCTTGCAGATCTCGACACTTATTTGTCTACTCATGCAGAACAATCATTAACGGTGCTGGGTGGCAACACATTCCCTGAATTCATGGAAAAACTGACGGTGAGCCAAACACAGGTGTTGCGAGAAGGCGTAAGCACTCTCGATGCGCTCGATGACCCAATCAAGCTCACTCTCAACCTCGTCTCTTCGTATGCACCGGAAGTTGATATCGTGAAACGAAGGTGGCCATTTGCATCCAAAGCATTGAGCGGCGAAGAAAAAGCCATGGGGCTCGATGCAATTCTCGAAGAGTTTAAGGCAGAGGCGCGCGTTGAGGCAGTCAAATACGGAGTCAAGGCGGGCGTCGTAGGAGCAGCAGTTGGCGCGGCAGTACAAGGAATTGCCCAAATTGGTCATGGTGACACTATTACTCGGGGAGCAGCAGAACTAAGTGACAAAGCGCATGCAACAGGAACTGCGCATATCGAACTTTCCCCACCAAGTGCCGACCATGTCGTATCACTGGGGCCGGATGCTACTCATCAAGTGCCATATCAATTACCTCGGGAGCTTACTCTGACGCCACATACCGATAATGCCGGCAATGTGCTCTATGACGCAAAACTTGATCAAAGCCTTATTGCTAATTTGAGAGGTCAAGAAGATGTGGTGTTGGGAACGAATATGACCGAAGATGAAGTTCGTAAAACGCTCGAAAAAGCAGGGCTCACGTTTGTCGAACCACATAAAGCAGGCGATATTATCACCGATACGCGCATAAGTGGGACAGGATCAGCTGAAATCGTATCCTCTACCCAGGAAAACGTCATCATTCCGGGACTGGTCGACCCCAGCGGTAAACCGATAGAAGCAGCATTACCAGCTGACTTTTCGATGAAACAAGTCGGTGACCATTGGCAGATTTTGGACGCGGATAAGCATGTGATAACCAATATCAAACTTACTGATACTGGCGAATTTGCCGGAGATGATGCGGCATTTAATGAACTCCAAAAAGACTTACTCGCTAAAGGGTACAAAATGTACGATGACACCGTAGTTCGCACCGTTGAAGCGCCAAGTCCATTTATCTTTACCCGCACTGAACCCACTGCTGAGGCTGTTGTCGACAGAGTAAGCGGCACAATAGATTTGAATAAAGAGTTAGGCGGTGGCGGTCTTTGGGATCATTTCATGACCAAAGCCGAAGGCGACCACCCCATAGCCACCACCAATGCAATAAAAAATATGTTTCGTCTCTATGAACAATACGAAGTGCCGCACACCGCAGATGGATTGCCGACAAATATTACATTCGACAACGCTGATCATGTAGCACATCTGCGAGATGCAACGTTTGGCGACACCGCGGTAAAAGAATTTGATATTGCCAAAATTAGCCCTGATGCTCATATCAATGTTCCCAAAGAGCTTTTTAGCGATGAAGCAATTGCCCGTTTTTCCAATCTCAATGACCGCGCAATAGACAATTATGAAGTCCTCATCGCCCGCGGCATGAGTCCTATGGACGCGTTGCAGTCACTAGAAAACGGAGACCAATCGGACAAAGTTGACGCGCTCATGCTGCGTCTTGGATATTTTGGACGTGATGCTGATTTACCAACCAAAACAGAAATGGCCCTCCTCTTCAAAGAAATGGGGGCATCTGCAACACCCGAACCAACAACGCCAACAGCTCCCGAAATAATTCAGCAAACAAATACGTATGAAATCCATAAGTTTTCGTTAAGTCGTGTGTACACAGAAGACGCGCCCATGGGTCAAATACTTGCTACCAGACCGTTGGACATACCGTACAATATCGAAACAACTGTTACACCAGGCACACCCGCTCCAGAACTCCCATGGGTACCTATCTTTATCCCATATCGTCATGTTCTCGAAGCAATGCCAGTCGAAAGATTGGGCCCCAACGTACTCTCTGGCGATATGTTGCTCAGTCCATTTGGATATGAAGAAACATTCATTAATCGTGAAACACTTGCTGCCCGCAAATCACCTCGACTTACGGAAAACCCACAGGCCAAGCTGAACGAGCGTGAGGAAATCGACTGGTACTTAAGCTCATTATCTCCTGAAGAAACACAAATACTCGAAGATTTGAAATCTCAGGAAAATCCAGCAGTACACCCTGATGTTCGCGCAGTCGTGACTATTCCATTGGTACAAAACGGCAACACTATTTACGATCGTCTCACGCATTATGCAGCACAAACAAATGTTGATGGCACACCACTCGATCCAAAGCGCACCGAATTTGTCATCTATGAAGCAACCGTCACGCCACCCGCTGAATCCGTCAATCAGACACTACCAGGCAATACAAAAGCAGAAATCGAACGGTTCAAAGCAGAGCATCCAGACATGCAGATCGTCTATGTCACGCGCGATTATCAGGATGCACCAACAAGTGGCCAGGTAAAACGTGATATGACCAATTTCACGCTGTCGCGTCTCGCATCTCGACCAGCAGAAGCACCAGAAGTGGCAGTAATCGCAGAAAATAGCACAGGCAGACCCGTAGAGGCAACATACCTATCCAGCATTATTGATGCCCTCGATACCAACCCAACGCTTGATATGGTAAGTGGCACGTATCAATTACCTCAAGAAACATACGCAACGTATCCTATGCTCTTTGCCCACCACCGCGCGTTTGAAGTATTTGATGCCCTTGTTCGCCATGGGGAAGCACAAAGTGTTCCGGCAGTATTTCAGGGTAACCTCGCGGTACGAGCCGGCACGCTTGCCGCAGTTGGCGGATACAATCAGACATCACCGTTCCTCGAAGAGCGCGAACTCGCGTGGATGATCACCGAGGCACGCGGCACGCCAGATGTCGCGACAGTGCTTCCGACACTTACCGCTACCATGGATCCCAAAGAAACGATTTATATGCAGCTTCAGCAGTTAGGTTTGGCAGAACCAGCAGCAACACTCGAAAATAACGAGGTCTACAAAAACATGACATGGGAAGACATGGGAAAGATTGCCAGTGAGCAGTTTACCAAAGAACATCTCGAAACACACCTGACTAACATGTATGACCACATGTACCCCTCACTCAAAAACGGACATCCAGAACGATTTGATGGATACTTCAGTCGCGCGTTAGACTCACTTGGCCTTACCTATGAAATAAAAGATGGGAAGGTAAACATACTCGACATGACCAATCTCAATGCAAATATGTCGGTATCTCCAGATATAGAAGCGTATGCCAAAAATACCGCGCCTGAAATCGTTGCCGCGACACCAAAAGCACCGGAAACATCCCGCGAGCACCTTGAGAGCATGGCGGGAGAAGCTCCGGAGACTACCCCCCCAACTGAAACATCCAGTAACACCGAAACAGTCGCTTCCTCTATCAGCTCGCCAGAAGTGAGCGAAGTTCAGCAATCCGAACAATCAACAGCTACGGAAGCACCAAAACCCGAAGCGCCCCTCCCTGAAGGCGTAGAAGACCGCATTAACTACATCGTAGGAAGAAGCAAAGAATCAGAAGCAAAAGTACAGTTTACTGGCAATGAACTTATGGATTACGTCAAATCGTCAGTCGATATGGCAGGAACAAGAATTACGGGTGGCCGCATTAGCCTCCTCGGCAACCGGGTCAAACTCGAAGACATGACAGCAAAAATAAAAGTTGCAGGGGCAAAACTTGGAGAAGCGCAATTTTCCGGCACGCTTATTACTGATCCCGCCAAAGGCTTGGTCGTTGATAAAAACACACTAAACATAAAACTTCCGATGCTCTTTCGAATTGCCGAAGGTACAATACGCAACAGCCTCAATAATTTCAACGGATTAGTACTCGATCACATCAATAGCCGCGTTAACCAACAGTGGCAGGCAGGTCGCATTGATGTCGCAGGAGATAAGCTGGAAATATCGTTTGTCAAAAAACAACCGAAGTAACACTACCTCCCCCGTTTTACCATTTTCTTTATTTGATATCTTCCATTGTAGTGTGATATATTCTGTCCCATAGTTTTTACTGCCTATGAGACACTACGAACGGGCATTGCCCGCACTCCCCACTCATATTTACGAAGAACCTGATCATAAAATACAGGCAGCGCTTACCTATCTTAAATTCCGCACCCCATATCTTCCTTCAAAGCTTCTCGAGTTGGTGTATCCCTGGCAACCAAAGGCATCGAAGCTCAGAAAACAACTCGATGGCTATGGGTGTGTCACCATAAACAGTCACGATCGATTCCGTCAGAGCGCTGACCGGCATGATGACGCAGAGCCGCTTCCGTTTAATTGGATTGTGAGCATCAAATTTGATCTCCGCGAAGAAGCGAAAAAACACCCTGGCATGATACGCCCGGAGTGTGTAAATTGCGTGGTCATGCGGAGCCGAGCCCGCCCGGGCTGTATCCAATATGAAGCAGTGACGGGGCAAAAAAAGCTACAAGGCCAACTTCCCGTTTTTAAATAGCATAATACCTTATTATCGTTGCTACCTATAGGATATTCTGCTATACTTCCGCGTTTACTATGGTGGCAATTCAGGAAGTTCAAAGGCTCCAAACAAACGTTGAGATTGTACCTACTCAGCAATCCAAAGAAACGCGCATAAATTGGCTTCGGTGGATTACCGATCCCGATATCCGTCAGTGGATGTGTGGCAATCTTCCTACGAAACCAGAAGAAGTATACCACTGGGTAGACTCAGCAACGACTGACCCCCGCAGACATTACTTTGACATACTGCTCGACAATAAACCGATTGGTTTTATCAATATTCGTGAAGATCACGCACCCAGTAATACGGGAGAAATCGGCATTGTCATTGGCGAAAAAATGCATCAAGGCAGAGGCATTGGTCACCAAGCCCTCGATAAGCTTGTCTCTTACGCCAAAAATACGACTCATCTCACTTCTTTACGTGCACTGATTAAACCGAACAACGAAAAAAGCATCAAATTGTTTACCCAATCAGGTTTTACATATACAACCAGCGTCATGATTGAAGGCACCCCAATGCTCAAATTTGAAAAACAACTTGTATGAACAAAGAATACGCCATGTGCCGCAGGTGTCCCATCAGTCAAACGTGCCATCCTGCACTGACCCCAGAACTATTAAGCGATGACGGACGCCGCATCCTTCCGATCTCAAAACACGAAGATGAATCTGTATGGCATTGTCGGTCTTTTACCTGCTTACAGGATGGAATGCGCGGCGCAAGAGAGGCAAAGCAACGTGGCAATTTTAACTGGAAAACTGTTGTCGAGCTGTCAGGCAAGCAGCACCGCGTACGAGCATCGGTTTTTAGTTCTCCGACCAAACGGACTGATGTTCGAGAGCTCCGCGTAGTTACCCATAATAATCGTATTTATTCGTTAGGGCCAGGCGGATTGTATTACCGAGCGGGTAGCTATGTTGCGCCAATCAATATTTAACGAGATATAACGTTTTCGCCCTTATCATTTCATTGCTAAATTATGGCTTATAGTATATAATACTGCAACAAAACTTTTGACTTTTAACCGGTAACTTTTAACCAGAAACCATTTTTATTTTCTCTGGTCAATTGTTAACAGTCAATTGTTACAAGTTCACTCTATGAAGACCTCAGGCATCATTTACTATCACGCGTGGGACGCTCCAAGTACTCACACGTCTACCACTGCGAAATCCAAAGCAAAATCTCGGGTTTCTACCCGTTCCACATCTTGGGCAACACTCCTGGGACTTGGTATGATTGCCCTTGCGCTTGGCGGTCTAAGCGGCCCTCTGACGCCACGACTACGACTTGAAGCTAAATACGCGTTGATTTCAGCCCAGCGTGCCCTTCCTGCCTATCAGGCAGCGATAGGCGCACAGATTACTGCCTACACGAACTCGATATACGCACGCTTTGATCAGCGAGTGGCACAAATACCCACCCAGCCACGTCCGGTAGCACCTGCCGCATTTGACCCGCTGAAAACGCCTGACGGAGCCTCCATTGACCCGATAAACAAGGATTTTTCCCTCGTGATCCCCAAAATAGGCGTCAATGCAGCAGTCATCCCTGCGGTCAATCCGACCAAACCAGGTGAATACCTCAAAGCGCTCGAAACAGGTATCGCCCACTCGTCACTCTCCTATTTCCCTGACGAAGACGGAGCAGTGTATCTTTTCTCGCACTCCACCAACTACGACTGGTTTGTGGGTGATTTGAACGCTGTGTTTTACCTTTTAAAAAACCTTGAAGAAAAGGATACAGTAGTGCTTTTTTACAAAAACACCTCATATACCTATACCATCACAGGGAAACAGATCGTTAAACCCACGTCAGTCTCATATTTAGCGCCCCAACCCGGGCAAAAACGCCTCATCCTCCAGACGTGCTGGCCACCAGGAAGTGTTACCGAACGACTCCTGATATTTGCAGATCTTGTCGAAGAGTCAAACGAAACAATTTAATAAAATAGCCTATAACACTTGACAATATTGTACTATTGTGATATAGTACACCAATTGCTCAGCAACTAGAGCAAACTATATAATATGAAATCAATATTTGCCTTAGCCACCGCAATCTCACTTTCATTTTTGGCCTTCGGTGCACAAACCGTGCATGCCGACTATGGCGAAACACCAACCTGTACCAATCAATATGGTAATGAGGTTGAATGTCCTCCAAACCATATCGTGATCAACAAAAAGGTACGAAGTGCGACCAACGCCAATGTGTTTGTTGAAAACATTACAAGCACTGATACGGCCTATTCAGCTGGTAGCGAAATTGAGTACGACATTGCGGTAACCAATACCAGCAATACCGATTTTGCGACCGTAACTGTCATTGATGTCTTTCCGGCATCGGTAACCTTTGTATCTGGCCCTGGCCGGTACGAAGCCAACCAAAACAAGTTAACGTATGAAATTTCAAATCTCAAAGCTGGCCAAACTGTACACGATCGTGTTGTGGTAAAAGCCAAAGACGCATCCGCGTTTCCAAACGATGTCACGTGTGACATCGTCAACACCGCGACTGCGACTGGCCCTGGCGGACAATCTGATCAGGATACCGCAAGTCTTTGTATACAGACCAAAATTATGGGTGCGACAACCTTACCAGTGGCTGGATTTGAAGATTGGGCATTTGTCCTTCCTTTCCTTGCTATGGCTGTCATTGGGTTTGGGATTTTGGGCAAAGGGGCAATGCGGCCGTAAGCGCAGCGCTTACAACGAAACGAATGGTCTGCCGGCCAAAAAAATAAAAACAAACTATTACATATTTTCAATAAAACCGGCAGACATGATGGCCGGTTTTTTTGTGGACTTTGGGCGCTACGACAACTTGATTGATATACGTTAGCAAACTTAACATAAGAGTGATAATGATCACCGATCATCATCGGGAGCGAGGAGAGGTCATTACTTCTTCTCGCTTCTGACGATGAGTCAGAACACAGTTCGCCATGTCGGCGAATCGTGGGTTTTTTGGTCTCTGCGGCCCGCTATTGCAGCGGATACTGCGGATACCAAAATGCACTTTAAAAAGAAGAGAAAATATTTGCTAATAATTGGGTGAGGCCTATTTGTGCTTCCCCTTGTGTAGACATCATGTTCCCTCTGTAACCTGTATCTCGACCAAACACCCGGTGCGATATGGATTACAGAGGGAAATAAATGAAAAAGAACATCACAACAAGGAGAACACAATGAGTGACAGATATGCAGGGAATGTAAAGTTCGTAATTTTTATGCTCGGATTTCTGGGATTGGCTAGCTTAGCGGCTGTTATATTGGCTCCAAGCATGGGGTCATTTATCAATTTGCCCGAAAAACAGCCAGAAGCCGCAATTTCGCATCAACTGCCGCCCGCCTCAACCGAGGTGGTGTCATCGGCAAAGTACCAACTGACGAAGGACCAGTTTCCCAACGGACATCATGTTCTGGTGTGCGTTCCGAACTGTAATTTCGGCATTTGGAATGAACTCACAGAGAGTTTTCAGATGGGCATGGAATTGTCTTCGGTGCCGTATACCGAAAACATGAGTGTCTACCCGCACGTTGGAGAAGGAGCGCTGGAAGTTAGTCAAACATACGTGATTGCAACAATCTCAACTTACACCGTCTACGTAAACGGTGAGGTGCTGAACGGCATGTTCGAAGGCGTGTTCAACGGTAGAGACACCAACGGCTACCACTTCACGGTGGTCAATGCTTCGGCAATCTCGCCAATACTCACACCCGGACAGGATGTGACTGCGCCCTATCTGCACGGAGGATTCCTGAACCCACATAGCAAATAGCAATTTTCTTCTTTTCATGGCTTGACGCCAAATCCCGTACTTTGGGACCCGTCAAGCCTTTTCCTGAAAGCAGAAACACGACATGTTTCTACCTTGAGGAACTATTTCAAACCCGCCACATCAAGGATTTGAAATGATGACATTAACATATGTGAAGTGAAAAAAGGACAGCAGAATCATGGCTCGCGTACCGACCAGGCAATCCATTATTCTGGGGTTCTTCCTGGAACCATGCTTCCCCGCAATGTGCGGGAATCATGGCGTCTTCAGATGATATAAGCAAGCCAATTGCGACTTGCTCCTTATGTCTTTGAAGGGCACATTAACAGAGAGAGTTGAATATAAAAAAATTGTGTTTCAAAAAACTACACATGATTTCTCCTGCGGTTGTGGCAGGCATCTTTTCTTTCGAATTGCATCCCGTTCATGATTATATTCCCCACTCTGTGCCGATTATATCGGCATGGTATGGGGAATATAAAAGAACACATTCACATAATGGGGAGATGAATACAATAAGAATTTTACTAAGGGGACAAACAAATTCTATTGTTCAAACAAACAATCCAAACAAGACAAAAAAGAAAAGAGGTAAAACACCAAAACACACTACAACCAACTGATCCAACCCGTAGGGGGTTACCCCGAGGGAAACGTTACTCATCCGCCTATTATTAGGGGTTTGAGAAATCTGAAAGTGCGAAGGCACTCGACAATCAAATGACCAAAGCATTTGCTGAGGTCAAAATCGGATACAGGAGACAACCATGAACACAATCACACGACGCGATGTCATCGCGTACTTTATGGGAGCGGCTTCGGCTACTGTCGTAATCGCCGTATTCTTCGGTCTTTTCGGTGTACAAATGAACCGGGCGTTCGTTCCGCAACCCACGTTTGCTGTTCAGCCCACATTTGCTGACCAGCCGACGTTTCTGCCGCAACCGACGTTTTTAATCGAGCCGAGCTTTACACCGACCAACACGGCAACACCAACCGACACACCTACGCCTACTCGCACACCGACCAATACACCGACACCAACATCAACCAAACTGGTGCAAACTGGTGTAACCTTCGGACAAGCCATTAGCATCGGGCGAGATGGTCCAAGCGATACGCAATTTAGTGTGGCGATTTGGGACGAAAACATACTGTATATCTACTCATCATCATCTGAAAAGGTGGAATACAGTTATGGGGACGATTTTATCAAAGCAGAACCGACTGCGGCTTACACCTCCTGCACCTTTCAAACGGCATCCATAAAAAATGTCGTAATTAATAAGTGCAAAGTGTATGTCATCGGAGACCACCCGATGTCGTTCCGCGCGCCTGGATTGGTAAACGACTGGCAATTTTTCGCCTCAGCGCTTGAAGGCGGCACGACACAATATACGCAATTTGCTACACCTGTTCCGTCAGCCACATCAACCAGCACGGCAACGCAACCGTAATAAATCTATAGCTGAGACCGATACAGCAACACGTACCGGTCTCAGACCATATTCTTAAAGAATAAATAAAGCGCACCTTTTACTTTCCACCTCATCGGTGGATCAACTCTCTCACTACTGGCTCGAGCCAAGCACCCTCTGGGTACTAATTCGAGCCTTTTCCTGAGCCCCGTCATAGACGAGGTTGAGGAAACACAAAAAATTAACAAGTACATATAGTGCTTACCCTCGGAAATGAGTCCCGTCTTGTCTTACGGCAGGAGGACGGGCGGGATTCTTTTCTGGAGGTAATACTCCGGATCAAACGATATCGTATATGAACATTTGCGTTCAGATTACGATAAATATGTTTGAGCACATTAACAAGGCATACAGGGAAACTACTTCCGCCTCATCGGTGGAGGTAAAAATCATCTCTTTCGTGCTCCTCGCGGGAGCGTGTCACCGCTATCTTTAATGGCTGATACGCACTTCGAGTATGCCGCGACAGATGCATGATTATTTCTTTATAAATATAGCGGAAAAATAGCGGAACATTGCGGAAAGATGATGCGCATGACGCTCCGATGATATGAACGGGAGACGGAGTATATTCCCCCACTATGTACAGAACCTAATTTCTGTATGTATCAGGGGAATATACACAACTTAATCAAGAGAAGTAAGGATCTCTTACATCTAACAATTATCCGTCTTGGGGGAAATAACGAAATATCAACGATATTTTTCGACGGAATCCAAATCAATCACAGAAAGGAAACCAAACCCAAAAAAATAAAAAAAGACCTACTGTTCAATCCCTTATCCAAGGGAAACCATCAGCCGAAATCGCACGTTGTGTGATTATCGGATTTAACAAGGAGCGCTACTAATGATCGTGCTTAATCGATACTCGTTTATCGCTACACTTTTCATCCTGCTGTTTACAGCGTGCAGTAGTCCCATCGCCACCGAAACCGTGGAAGCCTATGAACCGCCCGAAGGATACATCTGGGTAGGCACTTTAGGTCCCGGCGTGGGATGTGAGACTCGCACAGACGGCACCGGCTCGCTCGTCACCAACCAAGGTGATTTCCAGCAAACCGGGGGAACAGATTTGCTCGTCAACAATACACTGGAAACGCTCAATGCTGAAACGCCAACGTATACCATAGACGACTTCATTTTCGTTCTGAAAGAGGACGGAGTCCACGTCTACGCACCGACAGGCACAACCTGCCAGTGGCAAGCCCCGGCGATCGCACCAGCAGTGGAAACAGGATAAAGGAGGTGATGAACACGAAAAATCACTTTTTTGTCCCGATTATCAGATCATCGTTTTCATCTTTCACCGAGAGCAAACACTACTCGGAAGGTAAATAAGGAGACGCCATGTTTACCAAAAAACGCACGCGCAACGTTGCCATTGCCATTTCAATCTTGGTGATGGTGTCCATTTCGTGCGGCCTGTTCGCGCCGGATGCCAACGACATTCGTTCCGATGCGCAACAGACTGCGACCATCAACGCCGCACTGACGCAGGCACAAATCATTGTCTATGGAAGTCCCACGCCAACAGTGCCGGGCGGTCCAACTGCAACAGCCACCGATGGTCCGTTCATTTCCATCGTGACTGATGTGCCGACCAACGCAAATACGCGTCTGCCCTTCACGCCGACTGCGACAAGCACACCGACCAACACGCCGCCGCCCACCTTCACTCCAGTCGTGGCTGTGACCTACACGCTGACGCCCCAAGCGACCAGCACTGTGGTTCATGCCTCTGATGAAGAGACGGTCCGGGAGGCAGTTATCGAAGGATGCGCACTGGGCGCTCCCTCGGTTCACATCGGCGCGGTCACCATCGAATGTGGCGGTAATGTTCTGCCCGCGCCCGCAAGCTACACCGCGGCTCCCGCCAACGTCACGCCGAACGGCACGGACAGCGACACCTGCTTGACCAACGCCCAACTGACCGCCGCTCATGGCTGGTCAAATAACTACGTCAAGCCGCTCAAAAACGGTCTGGGTGTCCTCTGGGAAGGCTGTGGCGAGTGGGTGACGCAAGCGGTTGGCATCGGGGTGTACTGGCAGCCGTTCTTGGCTGACTTCGAATACACCGTCACCGAAGCTAATGGCAAGGTGTCCGTCAACAAGGGTCCGCACAAGGGTATGTGGGTGTGGGGAGCGACTATCCGTCAGCTCAAGACCTACACAACCCCTGACCAAGCCTGGGTTCACAATGACGTGACGCTCATGGCGCGGGAGTTCAATTATGGCTTCCGTCAAGACCCCCGCTATGGAACGGTGCCGGGAATCAACATCAACCTGCGTGGACTCTGGGTTCAGCCCAAACTCGATGCGACCTGCCCCACCAACACTGTTATGGCTGCAGCCATTCTCGGAGGCGATGAACCTTCGTATTGGACTGCGCCAAAAGCAGATGAACCGTGGGGTGCATGGGTCTTTAACAGCAAAGGCAAAGGCTTTCATCACTTGACCCACCCCGGAGGCTCGGGATGGTTCGATGTGTGGACTGCCGCAAACGGCGCTATCTCGGTGTATGCCGATGACGCCGGTCTGCTGGAGACCCTCAATTTTGAGGAGGCATCCTGGCACTGCAACTAAACGCCATCACTGGCTGACCTGATTTCTACCCGACCGAGGGCTCTTAAACCCTCGGCCGGGTATTGGTCGGACACATGGCTACCATTGTAGATTACTTAAATTATTGAAGCTTTTTTGCTTCGATCTTTTTTGTAGTTTTACAATCCCTGTATGCCGTTGTCCCGAACAGAGAAAACAATTCTCTTTTCAGGACAACGCAAAAAAATAACTATATGAATAGTATACCTACTATCTCAAATAGCATCATAAAACGGTACAACAACCCCGGCACTCTTGTCGTGGTTTCACCTTATCCCAAAAGAGGTGAATTGTACTCGACCGGTAAAACCGGAGTTGCTTCGTACACCAAAAACGTCATCAAAAACATGAGGCGGCGAGTTATCGTGCTCTGTGACATAGATGACACACCCGAAAGCTATATCGAAAACCATATCTTGGTGATCCGCTGCTTTACCAAAGGAAGAGCCGATATGTGGACAGATATTATCCGTGTCCTACGACTTTTTCCTGAAGCAAAAACCACCCTTACCCAGTATGATTTTGCGATGTATGGCAACCCGATCGTTTCATCACTTGGATTGCTGTTTTTAGGTTTCCTTCGGATACAGAAATATCGCACATTCGTCACTCTTCATCATGTGGTGGATGACGTCATGAAACTCAAAGGGCATGTGGGACTTGGAAGCGGCCCCAAAGATCAGTTTATCGGAGACACCTATAATCTGTTGTTCCATACGTTTTACCGTATATTGGCGTTTGTTTCTTCGTGCGTTATCGTACTGGAGACTTCGCTTCAGGAAAAAATGGAAACATTAGCGCCATGGGTAAAAGCCGCGGCAATTCCACATGGTGTAGACACAACACTCAAACCCATTTCAACAAAGCTTGCCCGTAAAAAACTCGGCATACCATCCAAAGATCACGTCATTCTTTTCTTTGGCTACATCAACTGGTTTAAAGGTGCTGACATATTTGCCCGTACCTTCGCACGAGTCAAAACCATGCTTGGTAAACGCACTCACGTCATCATCGCGGGGGGTGAAAGCCCTACATTATCTGATAAACACTACTATCAAAACTTTTTACGGGGTGTGAAAGAAGAAGTACAAGCCAGCCATCATATAAAACTCACAGGTTACGTCCCACAAAAAGATATCGCCACATACTTTTCTGCTGCTGACCTTGTCGTGTTTCCGTATCGCCACTACATGACCGCATCAGGTGTGCTTTCACTCGTGTTTTCGTATCGCAAACCGTTTATCATATCCCGCCCACTTGCTGAAATGTTTCATAGCGAAGATTTTATACAGCAACTCAACGAAGCAGGACTCAAAACGAGTGATATTACCTTTGATCTGTATCCGCAATCTATTATCGATATGACGCGCGAGGTGCTCAAAAATGGCCGCAAAGCAAAGCTCGCGAACATGGCAATGAGCCTTCGCACCACCCGATCGTATAGCAAAGTAGCGCGAGGATACGAAGATCTCATTTTTTCATCTGCTCTTTCTTTCAAAGAGCAACCTGCGTTACGATATACGTAAAAGCTAACGAATATTGTCGCGCTCTGCCTATATGAAGTTATTGCCACTCGCAATCACATTGCTTACTGCAGGACTTATATTCGGGATATATCTTGGTAATCCCGCTCCAGATCCTGCGGGCGATATAGTCGAGTACTACGGAGCCACTGAATCGCTGCTTCGGCATGGTAGCCTGCGACTTACTGATGAAGACAGAAGTGCACTTTCCGAAAGCCTTCATCCTGAATATTTTACCAATCCCGGTTATTATTTTACCGGAACTGATGGATTTCGTTATCCCATGCATTTTGTGGGATATTCGTTTCTCCTAACTCCAGTTCGTTTCTTATTAGAACACATTGGCCTACAACCACTTCTTGTGTTCCCGTTGGTAAATACACTCATCATGACCACAACAATAGTCTATGCTATGCATCGATTTTTTCATGCGGCGCACAAACAATTTATGCTCTTTCTTTTACTTGTGAGTTCGCCACTCCTTTCGTTTCTTTTATGGCCGGGCCCCGATATTTTATATCTCTGTCTTTTTTTCATCTCGCTTTGCTTTTATATGGAACGCAAATGGATTACCGCAGCAATTTTTGCTGCCCTCGCGTCATGGCATAGCCAACCACTCATGGTTATGACCGCAGGAATATTGATAATCTCTGCCTATGAACAATACTCAATGGCAAAGAAAAACATAGGTAACTATGCAGTGTCAGTGCTTGCAATTATCGGGCTTGCCGCAGTTCCCTACCTTTATAACTACAGCCACTTTGCTACATGGACACCGTGGACTATTCTTCAGGATTTCTGGACAAAAACATACGGTTTTGGTCTCCACAATATACGAGCAATGAAACTATTTGAACAATTGTTTGATCTCAACGTTGGTGTATTTTGGTACGCACCTGTACTCACTGTGTTCGGGCTTTGGCAAATATATAAAAACGGTACAAAAAACACAGCAGCACTGTGGCTCATGGCGCTTATGATACTCACTCTTCTTGCCTATCAAACAAATCCAGCATGGCACTATGGAACATCAGGATATGGGCCATCACGACATGCCATAGTCGTTATTCCTTATTTTATTTTGCTTGCTTTGTATAGCCGCATAAATGCTACCAGAACAGCAATACTTGCCGCGCTTATCGTGTTCACACAAATGCCTATTCTCTCTATGAATTCGTTATTATATCCAGTATTTTCCAATACCCTCTCTCACACACCACAGGCAACATTTATTCTCGACCGATTTCCAACGTTGTACAACCCAACGCCAGAAATATTTGTTGACCGCACTAATCACACTGACCTCGATCATCCTACAAGTGCTATTTATAAAACAAACGGAGTATGCAAAAAGGCATACGTGCTGACGATGGACATTGACTGGGTCATAAAAAATTGTGGGGCACTTCCCAAAAACCAACAAGCGACTATACAACATACAGCAAACGAAGGCTTTTATGTTACCTATCCATAAACTATCACCGCGATTTATTGTGCTACTCCTTTACCATCTCGTTGTGGGAATAGTTGTTGCGACAAATTTGAGAGTAGATGCGTGGCTTATGGGATGGGATGGATTGTATCCGGAGCTAAATATACCACTCAATCTACTTCGCGGTCTCACTGCGGGATGGCAAGAATACTACGGTGCAGGATTAGTTGGCGGCCACGGATTCGCCGCCACACTCCCGCATACGATGCTTATAGGTATACTATCTGTCATCATTCCCCAACATTTGCTTCGCTCGATATTTATATTTCTTTGTTATTATCTTGGCGGACTTGGCATGTTATTTGTCAGTCGCATCTTTCTTACACGCGTATTTCATGAACATCATCCAAAAGAATATGTCGTATGGGCAATCGCCCTCATATCAAGCCTTTATTATCTTTTTAATCTGGGAACTATCCAAATATTTTATGTGCCGCTCGAAGCGTTCACGGTACATTTTGCTGCGCTACCTTGGCTTACATACGGACTTTTTCTT
>DJCU01000022.1 GCA_002430725.1 Candidatus Gottesmanbacteria bacterium UBA5942 | reverse complement strand
GGCAAAGGCCTTGAAGTATGAAGAAATCGACAACGCTCCGGAAGAAAAGGCACGCGGAGTCACCATAAACATCCATCACTCCGAATACGAAACCGCGAAACGACACTACGCACACATTGATGCACCAGGTCACGCTGATTATGTCAAAAACATGATCACCGGAGCCGCCCAAATGGACGGAGCTATCTTGGTCGTGTCTGCTCCCGATGGTCCAATGCCACAGACCCGCGAGCACATCTTGCTTGCAAATCAGGTAAACGTGCCAGCCATTATCGTTTTCATGAACAAATGCGATATGGTGCAGGACAAAGAGCTTCTTGACCTCGTTGAGATGGAAGTTCGTGAATTGCTCACCAAATATAAGTATCCAGGAGACAAAATCCCGGTTATCCGAGGGAGCGCTCTTAAAGCACTTCAAGGTGACGCAGAAGCCGAAAAGGCAATCGAAGAGCTCATGAAGACTGTGGATGAATACATCCCAGATCCAGTACGTGAACTCGAAAAACCATTCCTTATGCCGGTAGAAGACGTGTTTTCTATCAAGGGTCGAGGAACGGTGGTCACTGGTCGCGTATCACGCGGCAAGGTGAAAGTCGGAGAAACAATTGAGATTGTTGGTATCAAAGCTACACAATCAACCGTTGTTACTGGTGTGGAAATGTTCCGGAAATCCCTCGATGAAGGACTTGCAGGAGATAACATCGGTGTACTTCTCCGCGGAGTAGAAAAAGAACAGGTTGAGCGTGGTCAGGTGCTTGCAGCAACCGGCTCCGTTAAACCACACACAGAATTCGAAGCGGAAGTATACGTACTTACCAAAGAGGAAGGTGGACGACATACGCCATTCTTTACGGGATACCGCCCACAATTCTATATCCAGACCACAGATGTAACTGGAGAAGTAGCACTTCCTCAGGGAGTCGAGATGGTTATGCCTGGAGATAGTACAAAGATGAATGTGAAGTTGATCGTACCGGTCGCCCTTGAAGAAGGACTACGGTTTGCTATCCGCGAGGGTGGTCACACAGTAGGAGCCGGAGTAGTTACAAAGATTATTGCTTAAGTTTCTTAAGTCAATTAAGGCTCATTAAGCACTTTAACACACAATGCCAAAAGGTCGTATTCGTGTCAGATTAAAAGCGTACGATAGCAGGATCATTGATGACTGCTGTCAAAAAATACTCGATACCGCAGTGAGAACGGGTGCTCGGGTCGTGGGTCCAGTCCCACTTCCTACCGACAAAACCCATTTCAATGTGGCGAGAGCTACGTTTATCGACAGGAATAGTCGCGAGGACTTTATGATTAAAATTCATAAACGATTGATTGACATTGTGGAGCCGACAGATAAGACAATCGATCAGCTGATGCATTTAGATTTGCCAGCTGGAGTGGATGTAGAGATTAAGATGTAAATTTGTTTTCAAAGAGATACTTTGGTATACTTACACATCTTGATATGACGCGACAAAGTCGGCCATAGCGAGGGTAGCCAAAAGTCTCGGATGAGCGTGATGCCCCATTTTCACCAAAAGGTGAAGGGGAAAACGACCTCAACCGAGGTCGTTTTTTTGTGGGGAATAACCATGATTACAGCATTACTCGGTAAAAAATTAGGACAATCGCAAACTTTTGATGAAAAAGGGATGCGAATTCCTGTCACGCAGATTTTAGCGGGACCAAACTGGATTACCGAGGTCGAAGATAAGGAAAGTTTTAAAAGTATCCAGCTTGGATTTGGCACCATCAAAAACCTTAGCAAAGCAGAAATTGGACACTTAAAGAAGGCGGGGCTCGAAGAAAAGCTCCGCTTTTTACGTAGTTTTACTGTTTCTGAGATTGCAGAAAACGAAAAGCCAGGAACACAAATTGCAGTTGATGCAGTGTTTGCCGTTGGTGATGTTATCCGCGTAACAGGAACAAGTAAAGGTAAAGGATTTGCTGGAGTGGTTAAGCGCCACGGGTTTCGCGGTGGCCCACGTACACATGGTCAGTCAGATCGCGAGCGAGCGCCGGGTTCTATCGGACAAACAACGACACCGGGTCGTGTGTATAAAGGAAAGCGCATGGCTGGACGCATGGGAAGCGACACTGTCACCGTTCGAAATTTGAAAGTTGTCGCCGTTGATCCAGCAACACACATAGTAACGATCAAAGGATTAGTACCAGGAGCCATAAATGGGCTCCTTATTATTTCGAAAGAACAGGTAAAAAAGGCATAAACTATGGCAACTAAAACCGTCAAACCAGTGAAAAAAGTAGCGCCAAAAAAGGCAGCACCGAAAGTAAAAGCAGCGACATCAGCTGGTCTTTCTGCTACTGTATTTGCCGCAGATGGAAAAGAGAGCGGTAAGGTAGCACTACCCGCAGAACTTTTTGGCGCAGAAGTAAACAAAGCATTGTTATCGCAGTCTGTCCGGGTGTATTTGGCGAATCAGCGCCAAGGTGGAGCAAAAGCGAAAACCCGAGGTGAAGTAGAAGGTTCGTCACGAAAAATTTATCGCCAAAAAGGCACCGGAAAAGCACGTCACGGTTCAATCCGTGCGCACATCTTTGTCGGTGGGGGCGTGGTATTTGGTCCGGTAACTCGTGATTTTCATCTCAAAATGAGTAAATCAATGAGGCGTTTAGCATTGGTATCGGCATTGAGCGCAAAACGTCAAGATATTGTCGTTGTTGATGGTTTGGAATCTGTCGCACCCAAGACGAAAAGTGTCGCCGCAGCACTCGCTGCAGCGGGAGCTACCGAAAAAGTACTTTTGATCGTTCCGAAGGATACGCCATTATTGTCTCGTGCAGCACGAAATATCAATGATCTCGATATTGTTTCATCGAAAGATTTGCATACCTATGCGATATTAACGCACAAAAAAATCGTATTTACCAAAAAGTCATTAGAAGAAAGTAAAGCACATTTTACCGTTTCGTAATATGAAGCAGACGCGCCCGATTATCACAGAAAAATCTATGACACTTGCCAGAAATGGTTGGTATTCGTTTGCAGTGGCCGCATTTTCTCGAAAAGAAAATATTGCAAAGGAAATAGGCGCGCTTTACAACGTCACAGTTAAAGAAGTTAGGACTATTCGAAGAAAGGGTAAAATGCACAGAACAGGACGAAAAATGATTATGAAACAGCGAGCGGATTGGAAAAAAGCGATGGTTCGCCTTGCAAAGGGTCAGAAAATCGCGATATTTGATATCGGCGAAGAAACAGCAAAATAATACAATTTATGAAAAAAACGTTTGTACAGTCATTAATAGAGATATTGCCAATAAATTCTGTTTGAGCGAGTGTT
>DJCU01000027.1 GCA_002430725.1 Candidatus Gottesmanbacteria bacterium UBA5942 | reverse complement strand
TTGGGGGCGAAGTTGTCAGGTGCGGGAGGCGGGGATTGTATGATAGCGATTGCGCCTGAAAATAAGCGTGTGGGGGTGGAAGAAGCGATTACCAAGGTTGGTGGACAAGTTATCCACATTTTACCCAATGCGCAGGGAGCGAGGATAGAGTCATGAAACAAACTGCAAAAGCACCTGCAAATATCGCATTTATTAAATACTGGGGAAAGTCAGATGCAGCACTTCGTCTCCCTCTCAATGATTCTCTTTCTATGAATCTTTCCGGTGCATACACCGTTACTACGGTGAAATTTTCCCGCGATGTAAAAAAAGACGAAGTGACGCTATTGGGTGGGGAATTTTCTGATGCGGAAGTGTCTCGAGTTGTCGAAGGACTTGATCGAATTCGCGTGAGAGCAGGGGTGGAGCATCGTGCGCGGGTCGTGACGAAAAACACATTTCCCAAAGGAGCGGGATCTGCGGCATCTGCATCAGGGTTTGCAGCGTTGACGCTTGCAGGTTTTGCTTCGCTTGGTGTGCAAATGACAGAGAAAGAGCTAACTATATTTGCGCGGCTTGGAAGCGGGTCAGCGTGTCGAAGTATACCCGATGGGTTTGTTGTGTGGGAACAGGGGAAAGACAGCGAGACATCGTATGCGTATTCTCTTTTTTCTCCAACATATTGGGATATCCGCGATATTCTGGTGATTGTGGATAAGCGCATGAAAAAAGTATCAACGACAGAAGGCATGGAAACGATTACTACCAGTCCTCACCTTCATTCGCGTCTTGAGGCGGTGCCATTGCGGATGGAACAAATAAAACAGGCGATACGCGAGAAAAATTTTACCCAATTTGGAGAAATAGTAGAGGAAGATTGTTTGGATATGCATCGTGTTATGCAGACACAGAGCCCTCCACTTCGTTATTGGAATGAAACTACCGAACGTGTTATGAGCGCGGTGAAGAATTGGAGAAATGGGGGTGGTAGTAACGAAGGGTTGCCCGTATACTTTACTATCGATGCGGGCCCCAACGTCCACCTACTCTGTGAAGGCAAGGACGAAGCTCGACTTCTCACCATGGTAAGGACATTGGACGGTATCGAGGAGATAATTCTGAATAAACCGGCAGAGGGGGCGAGGATTATCTCCGAGCATCTATTTTAACGAAAGGATTTTATGACATTAGGTAGTACACCAACACATATTGCAATCATCATGGATGGTAACCGCAGGTGGGCAAGAGAACGTAATTTGCAGGTATTAGCGGGACATCAGAAAGTTGCTGACGAAGTATTGGAGCCTCTGGTTGAGCACGCTGCGTCCCGTGGGGTGAAGTATATAACGTTTTGGGCTTTTTCGACTGAAAACTGGAATCGCGAAACGAAAGAAGTCGAGGGGATCATGTCTATTTTCCGTCACACTATCCGCAAACGATGGCAACGACTTCACGAAAAGGGAGTTCGAGTTCGGGTGATCGGGGATGTTTCAAAATTTGCGTCTGATATCCGAAAAGCGCTCGAAGATGTGATGCAGCAAACTCAGCAAAATAGCAAAATTACTGCAATATTTGCGCTTAACTATGGAGGGAGAGACGAGTTGGTGCGGGCAATCAAGCAGCTTTCAGATCGTGAGCAGGTGAGTGAGCAGGATGTTTCTGAATCACTAGATACGAAGGGAATTCCTGATCCAGATCTTATTATCCGCACGAGTGGAGAGCAGCGACTTTCTGGATTTTTACCATGGCAGGGAGTGTATAGTGAATTGTATTTTCCATCATGGCACATGCCCGACTTTACCCCACAAAAGTTGGATGAAGCGATAGAAGAGTACGGGAAAAGGAAGCGAAGATTTGGGAAATGAGCTTACTGGAAAATTTGACCGATAGAGCTTTCCCATCCCAAGATAACTCCCAGTATCTGGACAATCCAAAATGCACCAAAAATCAATATAAATCCAACAATGGAGTTGGTAAGCGTCATCCTTCCCTGCGCTAATTTTTTGGCATCTCCAGCGCTTGTCATGATGGAAAAGCCGCTACTAATGATCATGAGAAGCAAGCCAATGCCAGCTGCTGCAAAAATATAAGGGAGCGCCTGGCCGACAATGACGCCAATTGAATCGCTGCCAAATTTAAAATTAACAGGCCCTTCGATGGACACATTGGAACCACCGTTTCCTTCAATATTGACAACTTGGGCAAGGAGAGTACGCATAGTTAGCCGCTAGTAAATCCTGGTAATTGTAATATATCGACTCCAATGAGTCGGAGCAAGAACACAGAAAAAATAATAAGCAATAGTCCAGAGATTGCCGCTGTCATAAGCTCTTTTGCTTCGTGAAGCTTTTCTGGGTTGCCTGCACTGGTAATACGTTGAAAACCTGAAAAGAGTATAAGGAGGAACGCAACGCCACCACCCAGCCCGGTACCAAGCCTGATAAATGATGCGATAAATGCGTTGGGACTGTCTCCGCCAAAGCACCCAATTGCAGTCCATGCCCCTCCGGAATCAAAGCATCCCTTACACTCACTATTTTGTGTGGTAACAGAGCGGCAGGCGGCTTCTCCCAAGGATTGATCGACCACCGATTGTGCATAGGCAACCCTCCCTGTACCGGAAAAAGCCGGAATGACGAGGAGTGATGCGAGGCTTATGAAAAACAAAAATAGCGATAGTACCGCCCGTTTCATGCTTTCTAAGTGTAGCAAATTACTCAGTATAAGAAAAGACGAGGGGCAGAATTTCAGTCGTCTGATACAATGGAAAGACCGTATGAAGTTTTCCCGTTTTTTAGTGAGCCTTGTACTCGTGTTTATCGGCTTCTATGCACCATTTATGGTGTTTGCGCAAAGTTGTGATACCTCTTGCGGTGATCCTGATGAGTGTTCGCAAAAAATTGCAAAATGTCAGGAAGAATGGAACGCCATGGAAAAAGCTAAAGCGCCACACGTATCGGCGCTTAGCAAAATGGAGACTGACATTCTTGCATTCCAGAACCGGATTAAGGGAATAGAAGCGGATTTGGTAAAGAAAGCAGCAGCAATAGCTGAGGCGGAAAAGGAGCTAGCATCGGTGTTAGCGCTTGCGACTCGAAGAATTGCCGCTCTTTACCGAAGGACACAAACATACAATCCGCTTTTGCCGTTTTTAACTTCGACAGATGTGGGCGCGGTGCTTCGGGCTTTTACGTATCAGCATGTGGTAATTGATGAGGATAAAAGAAGTATTGCGCAAACCGCAGTGTCTATCCGAGACCTCGAAGCTCGAAAGTCTGGGCTCGAGAAAGAGAGAAATACGCTCGCCTCCTTGAAGGAAGATCTTGATCGCAGAGCATTGTCTGTCAGAAAACTTGTTGGTGAAGCGTCCGCATATCAGACGAAGTTGTCTTCTGCCATTGCCGCACTTTCCGCTAAACAGCAATCGTTTTTGGCGGCAAAACTTTCTGGGCTTAATCTTCCGTCAAGTTTGGGTGCGGGGCCATTGTATTGTACAGACGATAGGAACTTAAATCCCGGATTTTCTCCCGCGTTTGCATTTTTTACGTATGGTATTCCGCATAGGGTTGGCATGAACCAATATGGCGCTTTGGGGAGAGCAAACGAAGGACATAACTACGACAAGATACTGCGGGCATATTTTAATTTTGATGACTACCAGGATAAGGGAAATATTACGATAAAAGTGAATAACGGCGGAGGTGTAAATCAGGGATCTGTTATTTGGACAGGGAGTCTCGAAGAATATGTAAAAAGAATTTATGAAGTGCCGGCAAGCTGGCCCGCGGAAGCGCTGAAGGCTCAGGCAATTGCTGCGCGCTCTTATGCGCTCTATTCAACGGATAATGGTAATAATTCAATATGTGCTACCCAAAGCTGTCAGGTGTTTAAGACAGATCCCAAAGGTGGCGCTTGGGAACAGGCGGTAAATGATACGTCTGGAAAAGTGATGGTACAGGGAGGTCAGGCAATCGCGGCATGGTTTTCATCAACAGACGGAGGATACACGTTCCAGAACAATGATGTCTGGGGAGGAAGCCATCGGTCGTGGACGAAGCGAACTCGTGACGTAAGCGGTGACATTTCTAGCTTTGCTGATTTGCAAAACAAAGCATACGATCGAAGTTCGCCATGTTTTTATGCTGCACAAGGATTTCGAAATGAGTATGGAAAAAGCGCGTGGCTTAAAAGCGAAGAAGTGGCTGACATGGCAAATGTCATACAGCTTGCCAGAAAAGATAGTGGCACCAAGGAACATCTATATCAGCCGGACAAACCAAATCCAGCAGGCACTGATACATGGGATAGGGATAAGGTAAAACAAGAGTTGAAAAACCGTGGAGGGACACCCTTTAATTCTGTGTCGAGTGTGACTGTTTCAGGAGTTGATTGGGGGCTTGGGAGAACCACTGGTGTCACGATAAGTGGAGATGCTGGCTCGGTGACGTTTGAAGGCTCAGAATTTAAAGATTTCTTTAATTTGCGTGCGCCGGCAAATATTCAAATTGTAGGTCCATTGTTTAATATAGAAAAAAAGTAGCTATACCGAGCGTTCATGGTGTACAATACTTCCGATGCCCACCGTATTTGAAGAAAAGAAAAAAGGAAAAATCCTCAGAGACCCATCCGTTTTTGAGCGGACGATTATGACTCCACTTACGAGCTTCGCGTTGAGCCCCGAAGGTGTTCGTTTCGAAACACAAGAAGACGAAGAAGAGGTAGTGTTGTTTCTCCGTCAGCATCTTGTCGTTCTTTTGGGGCCGCTTCTCCTTGTTGTATTTCTTGCTTTGGCGCCAGTTTCATTTTTTCCTTTGTTGTCCCGATTTCTTGTCTTACCCATCACCATACCGGTCAATTACATCATCGTTGGTACCGCGTTTTGGTACATAGTCACATTTGGTTTTGCACTCATGAGTTTTTTGCGATGGTTTTTTAACATTTATGTTGTGACCAATAGACGTATCGTTGATATCGATTTTGTCCATTTATTGTATAAGGAGTTTTCTGAAGCACGACTCGATAAAATTCAGGATATTACCTATAAAAGCAGCGGAATATTTTCAGTATTTTTTGATTTTGGAGACGCATACGTGCAGACCGCGGGCGGAAATATACCAAATATCGAATTTTTGACAGTTCCACATCCTGCGAAGGTCGTAAAAGCTATCAGTGAGTTATTGGAAAAACAGAAATCGTCATTATGAGTCCAGATGTCACCAATATCGCATTAATTGTTTTTAAGTTTTTTGTTCTTTTTGGTTTCGGATTGTATATCGTGTTCGCTGCCGTCATATTCCGGCAGGAACAATTAATGGCAAATGTTCTCGAAGAGTCCTTTGAGCCAGTGTTGCGATTTGCAGCAGGCCTACATTTTATTGCTGCGATTTCCGTATTTCTTCTCGCACTTCTTATTCTCTAACGATTTCGTGATACGATAGATTAGAGAACGATATGGTAGATCACATTCGGCCAGTAACTGCTTCTGTTGTCGCGCTTGCGACAGAGACAAAATGGGGACAAGTACTTCAGACTCCTCATGCGTACGGTGTGGTAGAAGTATATGTGCCTGACGGGATAGCGCGCGTTCGTGGGGTGCAGCTGTTAACGAAGCTCACCCATGCATTTGATACCGCTCCAGTATCACTTTCTGCATTAGTATCTATTGCCGATGAAGTGATGAGTGAAGATGTTGTTAGTCTCGTGTTGCTTGTTCCTGTGGGAAGCACCATATATTTGGTTTCGCGTGGTCGCGGGTGCGTGTATTTGAAACGCGAAAACAAGCTCGCAAAACTGCTTGAGAACACAGATTCGCTTTCCGGCACAGTGCGACCAGAAGACACGATTATTGCGGCTACCAATGGTTTTACGCAGGCGTTGACACACGAGGAAATCATTGGTGTATTTGATCACCTTACGCCTTCGGAGGTTGCTGAAAAACTTACGATACGATTGCATGAGCGAAACACTGATGAAGGAGGGGCTGCCGCGCTTATTTTTCAGGCGACTGAAGAAGTTGTCGCTGACCCGCAAAATGAAGATATACGTGAGGCTATTGCTCGTACTCCGAAAATAAGCCGGACAATTTTACTCACTCACGCTAAAGCATTTGGTCGGCGCTTTATGACCGTCAATCAGCGGGTGAGAATACGCAAAGTAGTGAGTGATATGCGTGCTCGCAACATGCTATCGCGGCGGCATTTGTTGGTATATACGATCATCGCGCTATTTATCGTAAGCGTGATACTTGGCGTTCGGAAGCAGATGTTGTCCAATACGAAAACAGCGGTCTCTGAAATACTCGTTGAGGCACAACATTCGTTTGACGAAGGGATGGCGCTCCTTGAGCTCAATCCGGTGAAAGGTCGTGAACGATTGACGGCTGCTCGCGATTTGTTGGAGCCTGTGATCGTAAGAAAGCTTCGTACAGAAGAAGGGAAAAAAGCGAAGGAATTGTACGATGAGGTAGCAAGTAATCTTATTCGCGCGATGCGAGTGACTGAGGTTACGCCAGAATTGTATTTTGATATGTCGTTATTAAAAAGCGGAGCAAAAGCGACTGACATGTCACTATTTGATGAGGTGATCGGTGTACTGGATGCTCCGGGAAAAACCGCGTTTACACTCGGGGCTGCTTCCAAAAAAAGTGATATTGTCGGAGGGGGCGAAAATTTTGCGGGCAGCACACAGATTGCCGCATATGGAGATAAATTATACGTGTGGACGCCACAAGGGATACATCAAATCCGTTTATCAGATCAAAAAACTTCAGCCAGCATTGTACCAGCTTCTCCAGAGTGGGGCAGTATCGCGGATATGGCAGCGTTTGGAGGAAATCTGTATCTTCTCGATACTGGAAAAAGCAGAATATGGAAGTATGTTGCGACCGAGCAAGGGTTTAGCACGCTGTTTGAGTATTTAAATCCCGATACGCTTCCTGATTTATCGAGAGCCACCAACATGTCGATAGATGGATCAGTATGGCTAGGTACTGCAACTGGTAACATATTGCGGTTTACGGCAGGAAAAGAAAATAGTTATACCCCACAAGGGTCAGATACTGCTTTAGGGACATTGCTCATGGTACATACCAGCGATGAAGAAAAATTGGTATATGTATTAGACTCAGAGCACCATCGGGTTGTCGTCTTTGATAAAGATGGTTTATATATATCCCAGTACGTTTGGGGTGCGTCATTTTCCCCGACAAAAATTGTCGCTTCGGAAAGTACCAAGAAGCTATTTTTGCTCGCAGAAGGTAAAATCTACTCCATTCCGTTACAATAACCCGGAGTATCATGAAGATAGTAAATAAAAAAGCACTGTTTGATTATCAAATCCTCGATCGGCTAGAGGCAGGAGTTAGCTTATCTGGCGCAGAGGTAAAGTCGTTACGAAGCGGTCACGCCAAGCTCGACGGGTCTTTCGTGCGTATTATTGGGACAGAAGCCTATCTTATCAATGCGCACATATTTCCCTATACATACGCACGACCGGAAAATTACGATCCCAAACGTACGCGAAAGCTGTTGTTTCATCGAAAAGAGCTCGTAAGCTTAAAAAGCAAGATAGATGGCGCTAATTTGACCCTTATTCCGTTAAGCTGGTATACTAAAGGCCCATTTGTGAAGCTCGAAGTAGGACTTGCCAGAGGCAAAAAGCAATTCGAAAAACGAGAGAAAATGCGTCAGGATGTACAAAAAAGAGAACTGGAACGAGACTTCCGGGGGAAAGTGAAATAGGGGATGCATCAGATCGACGATGCGGGCACGTTAAAAAACAGCAAGCCGGCGATGACAAAAGAGCCGCAAAAATTCTTGTCAATGATAATTGCTAACACACTTAGCGAGCTTGAGGAAAAGTACGCCTACCTTGTAGAACGGCTTGCCCTTAAGCGATCACAGTCAGCTTACGCTTACGCGTACGCCAACTAAGATCCATCCCGATTATTCTTTTGTCTGGTGAGGATTTTTGGGGTGTAAACAAAGCCAGGCCGTCAGGTTGTTCATGATCGGGAACAGCTGGAGCATTATTTCGATCAACCCTCTAGAAAAGTATTTGTCCGCTTTTGTCTTTTCTAGAGAATGAAACGGACTACGCTTGTAGAAGTTTTTGATGTACTCCTTCGGACCCGGGCTCAATACCCGGCATCTCCACCCATTCGCGTCCCCCGCCTGAGGCGGGGAGATAGGGCAAGCAATGCTGCCTCCTTGTACAATGGTATAAGGAGGCTTTATTGTGGCTATTTTAGATATATTTTTCCCCAAGCGATGCCTCGGGTGCGGCAGCATTGGGGCATATTTTTGCGTCCAGTGCAGACAAAAGACTCACGATATATCACCCAATGAAGCAATATGTCCAGTATGCGAACGGTCGGCAATTGACGGTGTGACACATCCCCGATGTCGAACGCGTTATAGCCTCGATGGGCTTACGAGTTTTTTCCGTTACCAAGGGGCGGTAAAGAAGGCGATCACTTCCCTTAAATACCATGGCGTCTATGATCTTGCAGCCGCATTTATTGCACTCCTCTCCGTAGAGGGTGTGTTTCCTCGTGGCATGAACAGTGAAGAGTGGGTGCTTATACCTATTCCACTGCATCCACACAGATTGAGAGCGCGAGGGTTTAATCAAGCAGAGGTATTGGGAGGTTTACTCGCGAAGCGATTGCACATAAAAATGTATACCGGTATACTCAGGCGCATTGTGAATACTAAGCCGCAGGTTACTATGAAAGAGCGGAGCGCGAGATTGGCAAATCTTGAGCAGGCGTTTACGTGTAACAAAGACTTTTTAAAGCGTTGGGACAACATAATATTATTTGACGATGTCTATACTACCGGGGCGACTATGCGCGCTGCGGGAAATGCGCTGAAACGGGCGGGAGCACGCGTTGTGTGGGCAGTAACTATGGCACGATAATATGAAAAAAAGAGCACCAGGGCAATCCAAAGTTGTTGCAATTGTTGCGGGAGGCGATATACACAGGCGACAGCTTCTCGCGATAAAAAAGGCGGATGTTGTCATAGGTGTTGACCGTGGTGCATATTGGTTGGTAGAGCGGGGAGTGCCCCCTGATATTGCCATCGGTGATTTTGATTCAGTCACGAATGTCGAAAAAAAACGCATTCATGACGAATCCGTAGTGTATATAGAACATGTGCCGCAAAAAGACATGACAGACCTCGAGTTGGCTATAGAGGAGGCAATCCACATGCGTGCCACAGGGGTGCATATATATGGTGCATTAGGGAGACGATTTGATCATACACTGGCAGCAACACAGTTATTAATGAGGCTAGAGTCGCACAATATTTATGGAATAATTGTGGATAACTTTAACAAAATACATATTGTGCGTCATCAATTAACTCTACCTAAGACACAAAAATTTCGATATGTTTCGATCATCCCGCTTCACAAAAATGCGAAGGTTAGTCTTACTGGATTTACTTATGATGTCTCACACCAAACATTTATGAGTAGCTCCACTTTAGGTATCAGTAATGAGATTGTTGCGGAGTTTGCAACGATCATTGTGCACTCCGGGCAAGTTCTGGTCATACAAAGTAGCGATGTACCGGTTAGGTGACCTATCGGTTTCTTGGTATAATGACGCGTACGGGAGGAGTCGCATAGCCCGGTCCATTGCGAGGGTTTGCTAAACCCTTGAGCCGATGAGGCTCGCGTGGGTTCGAATCCCACCTCCTCCGCCAGTATCGTAAGTGTTTTATGAGGAAGGGTCGCATAGTGGACTAGTGCACTTGTCTTGAAAACAAGCGTCGGCGCAAGCTGACCGTGGGTTCGAATCCCACCCCTTCCGCACGGGAGAGGTCGCATAGTGGCCT
>DJCU01000038.1 GCA_002430725.1 Candidatus Gottesmanbacteria bacterium UBA5942 | reverse complement strand
TATAAATAATCCTGTTTTTCTTTCTCTCTTTTGCACTCATTGTCGTTTTATTTCTATACATAATATTCATCTATAAGGAGGACACATGAACAGTAAACTCAATCCATATCTTAACTTTAATGGCAATGCACGTGAGGCTATGGAATTTTATAAGTCCGTATTCGGAGGAACGATGACGCTATCTACCTACAAAGAAGGTGGCATGACACAAAATCCTGCTGAAGAAAATAAAATAATGCACTGCATGCTGATAGCTGACAATGGCATCACCCTCATGGGAGCTGACTCACCCGAAGGGTGGGAATTTATTGTCGGAACAAACGTAAATATTTCGCTTTCAGGTGATAACTCAGTTGAGTTAACTGCCTATTTTAATAAACTTTCTGAAAATGGTGCTATCCAAGAGCCGCTCAAACAAGCACCATGGGGAGATACCTTCGGCATGCTTATTGATAAATTCGGCATTCGTTGGATGGTAAACATCTCCGGCACGAAAGGAGACAAATGAATAAAATAATCCCCTATCTGTGGTTTGACAAAAATGCAGAAGAAGCTGTCAAACTCTACACTTCGGTTATCGGAAATTCATCTATCGGTGAAATTTCCCATTACGGGAAAGAGGGGTTTGAATTTCACAAAATGCCTGAGGGCTCAGTGATGACCGTCTCTTTTACACTCAATGGTCAATCATTCATGGCATTAAATGGCGGGCCTGTATTTACGTTTAACCCGTCCATTTCGTTTCATATTAAGTGCGAAACGGTCGAAGAAGTCGACCGCGTATGGAACATACTTATCGATGGCGGCACCGCACTCATGGAGTTAGGAAGCTATCCCTTTAGCAAACGATACGGATGGCTTCAAGACAAATATGGTGTCTCATGGCAAATAATACACACCGAAACTCCGTTTACCCAACGGATTACTCCAGTAATGATGTTTATAGGAAAAAATGCTGGACGCGCAGAGGAAGCCGCAACCCTTTACACGTCACTCTTTCACAACAGCAAAATAAACATGATCTCCCGATATGGAAAAGGCATGGAACCAGATACGGAAAATTCTATAAACTACGCAAGTATAACCCTTGATAATGAAGAATTTGGTGTCATGGATAGTGCTCATGAGCATCATTTTGCATTCAATGAAGCGATATCATTTCTCATTAACTGTAAAGATCAACAAGAGGTTGATTACTTCTGGGAAAAGCTGACTGAAAACGGAGGAGAAGAATCTATGTGCGGCTGGCTCAAAGATAAATTTGGAGTCTCATGGCAAGTTGTTCCCGAACAACTTGGGGCACTTATGAATGACCCCGATCCGACAAAATCAAGTCGCGTCACACAAGCAATGTTTTCCATGAAAAAAATAATTATCGCAGATTTAGAGCGCGCATATACCAATGGATAAAACACGCTAACCTGAGTGTGCTATGTGCAGAAATATCAAAACGCTATATAACTTTGAGCCTCCTGCAACGGAAGCTGAAATCAGGGATGCTGCACTGCAGTATGTTCGAAAAGTTTCGGGCATCCGTAATCCCTCTGCCATTAACGCCCGTATTTTTACACAGACAGTCGATCGAATCACCGCAGACATCACGACTCTTCTCCAAACGCTACAAACAACAGCGGTACCAAAAAATCGCGAAGTCGAATCCATGAAATTACGACTAAAAACACAAAAACGCTTTGGGTCAAAAATGACATGAAAACATCAAAGTCCAGTCAGTCAGTATATTCTTTTGTCATTCATTACCATAAAACTGTCAGGCCACATTATGACCTTCGTTTGGAAATAAATAATACGATGCCTTCATGGGCTATCCCCAAAGGGCCAACACTAGATCCGACCGTCAAGCGACTTGCGATGGAAACGACCGGGCACGATATGGACTATCGAAATTTTGAAGGTGTCATACCCCAAGGTGCTTACGGTGCTGGGGCAGTCATGATCTGGGATGAAGGAACATACATTGCCGAACGCGAAATATCAAAAGGTATACGAGAGTCGATTACCGATCTCACAACATCGTTAGAAGTAATGCAGCAGGGATTTCATAATGGAGAAATCAAATTTATTTTGAAAGGTAAAAAAATGAAAGGCTCATTTGCACTGGTAAAAACTCGAGGGTTTGGTCCAAAAAATTCGTGGCTTCTTATTAAACATAAAGACAAGTATTGTATAGCGGGATACGATGCGAAAAATTATCCAAAATCAACAAAAAGTAAACGAACGATAGATGAAATAGCGGGCGATTGAAACGTAAATTAATGCCAGCCTTTCGTGGGAGTTGAAGGATTTTTTTGTTCTTGTAGAGCTCGGATAACCCGTTCGCCAACTACAATATCATGTCTCGTTTGTTCACTCATTTTATGCTTTGATAACTTTGTGAGTGATATCCACTGTGTTTCTTCTTTATCAGTGAGCGCTTTGGGGATGGCATCAGTAATTTCGACATAAAAAATAAAATGCGCTCCAAACTTTTCGTGAATATAGTCATAAACTGGACGAATAGAAGACGGCTTTACTGGAATTCCCAACGACTCTTCAATACATTGCTGGAAAACTGCTTGAGGTTCACTTCCCTTATCACTCTTCCCGCGGAAGAGCACAAACTTCACTTCATCACCATGGGTTTGTTGTTGCAAGAGAATTTGTTGTGAGGCAGGGTGATAAAAAAATCCGCTTGCATAAAATGGTTTATGCACATTTATTATTATAGCGGATTTTGAAGCATAAGTCACGCACCTACATACGACTTCGGACACCAAAATTTACTCTGTTATAATCAAAACTAGTCACATACCATTCGCTCCTTCGTTCTCATGTGACATGTCATTTATCTAATGCTCTATGCGTCAACGAGTGTATTGGCTTAGTATAGTATTTCTATCGATTGTTTCTCTATTTGCTTCACTGCGTCACGTTTTTCACAATACGATCCACGTCTCCCCTTCCGGCAACGACAATAATGTAGGCACACAAACACAACCAGTCAAAACCATACAGCGCGGTATTAATATCGCCAAACCCGGAGATACTATATTCGTTTCTCCCGGTGTGTACCGCGAGACAGTTTCATTATCAAAAAATAACAACTCAACCAAACCAATCCGTTTATATGCAAATAACGACAATGATAAACAAGCAATTATTACAGGTAGTGAGCCATCATCGTCACTCTTGTGGAAACCTTGTAGTGATACAGGATGCGCAATGCTTCCCGTTGAGAGCCGAAATCACACGTATGTGACGACACTTCCGTGGGACGAAGTCCCCACGATAATCACCGAAACTATACAAGGAGGCGTTACCCGCCAACTCACTCTAGCAAGAAGCCCAAATGAACAAGTAACAAATCCAAACAAATATCATGAATTTTGGTGGCAGGCTTCAGAAAACTCCACAATCACAACGATTTCTGATCCACACCATTTAACAAACATCTCTTCCATGAAGGGTGGCCGAGCGTTTATCATCGATGGCGCAGATCGTTGCGGCACGTACATGTATGTTTTACCCATAAAAAATCATAACCAACAATCGGGCAGCCTAGAAACAGAGGGTGTAATTGGCGCGCTTACCTACGGGCATCAGGAACAAGGGATAAGCCAATACACCTCATACTATGTCGAAAATACAGCCGGCCTCCTTGATACACCCGGTGAATGGTACTACGACACCAAAACAAAAAATCTCTATCTCTGGCCAATAGGAAACGACAATCCAAAACAACTCGCTATCGAAATAGGAAAACGCGAAGTCGGTATCACTATCGATCGCTCACATGTGGCTATTGATAACATCAGCATACAAAACATAAATGATCATGGATACTTCGATCACCCAACGGGCGCAGTTGTGCTTATCCCAAATACACCAATCAACTCTATTTCTCTCCATAATATCCATGTGACTCATTCAGGATATGGCATCCTGGCAGAACCTCAAAATAACGGGAGTATTCGCGATATGACACTCACCGATATAGATATGAACACGTTATCTAAATCAGCTATTTCGCTTATTGGATCAATAGACAACGATCAAAGCATCAGCAACGTACGCATTGACCAATCAGTTATTGAGCGCGTAGGATTTCCCTATGGCGAGGCTGCAGTAAACGTTGCCCGAGTATCTGATATACACGTCACGCGACAGACTATTCGAAATGTCGCTAGCTACGGAATTCACGTCAGTGGCTATGAAAAAAATCAGATGACAACAAAACGTGTACTCATCGCAAGAAATACGATAGAACATGCGTGTCAAAATTCATCGGGGTGCGCAGCGCTTAAAGTATTTGGGGGGAAATTTAGAGATACGATGATAAAAAATAATATCCTCCGAGATACCCAAGGCTGGTCGCATTGTATTGAGGCCAGAGACAACAAAGAGGGTTTCGGCATAGGCGTATTTATCAGCAATGCCAGTGGTATAACAGTGGCACACAATCAATCGACAAATAATAGTGGCCCTGCATTTCTTGGATTTACTCGACAAATACCCGCGACAGACAATATATTTTATAAAAATTCCGCATCAAACTCGCAGGTGGGTATTTCACTTGAAAGTAGTGAAGGTGACATAGATACAGATGCTGATGCGCATGCCAATCGTCACTACAATTCAGTTATCACACGTAATATTCTTTCTCACAACGACACTGCATTATCGCTTGATCCTGCATCACCGCAATCACTCACAGTACATGGAAATACATTTATCAATAACGCCACCGCTCTTATTTTCCAAGGAACACCCGTTATATCACCGGATGACATTTCTAAACTCATCCCATCGTGGGGGCGTTAAAAATATCCGCTCTCGATAAGCTCTTGTCGATCCTGCTCGTTGATCCATGTTGGCAAAGGATATGATATGCGCGGGTATGTAGGAAATCCCGATCGCAACTTCTTATACAAACCGAGCAGGCGCGTTACAATAATTTTATTTTCAGCTGCAATATTGGTGCGTTCGTCAAAATCTGCGTCCGTATCATACAGCTCAACTTCGGTTTCCCCATCAGCCTCACGAACAATCAGACTATGTCTGTCTGTCCGCAAACTCAATGCCCCATCGTTTACATGTTCGGCAATAACCATCAGATGACTTCGTGCGGAAAAAACGTCTATTCCCGATATTTTTTTGGGTGATTTTTTACCAATAGCGCCCAAAATTGTCGGCATGATATCAACGAGTGATACCAGCTTATTTGACCGACTGGGCGAATATCCTGGGACGTAGACTATAAATGGGACATGCAGCACCTCGTTATACAATGACGATCCGTGAGAATATGAACCATGTTCAAAAAATTCATCACCTTGATCACCGACAATCACTATGATGGTGTTTTCCATCATCCCTTTCTTTTCCAAATCCTCAAAAAATTTTCCCAACTGTATATCTAGCTCAAAAAGTGTCGCGGCATATAACGCATGTGTGTACTCGCCTCTTTCATCCTGTGGTAAATCGTCAAACTGACGCCAATATTCATCATTGAAAATTGCGTAAATATCGTTGAATTCCTGATACGATTGAGATGCGGTATGATATGAGTCAAGACGTTCACAATAAGTGTGTTTATCCCCTGATACCCCAAAGACAGCCTCGGGATGAAGCGATTGTAATTTTAGATAGGTAAATTTGCACAAGTCTTCGTAGGCCGTTCGTTTCCTTTCAGGCCCATCATAAAACAACCGTACATGTTCATCTTCCGGCACATATGGTTCGTGTGCTAAGTATGTGTGCATAAAAAAGAAGGAGGGTGTATTGGACTGACTCGATCGCGTTGCGATCGCATCAAATGTTTCTGTCCAAAGACGAGGATTATCCGCTTCGTATACTGCGTCAAATCCCCGTTCAAGCCCTCCGGTTAGTGGCAAATGGGGATCAGTGGTGGGACCAAAAAAATATGTCTGATACCCCTCATTCTTTAAACGTTGGGCGAGTGTCGGAATGTCATTAGGTAAAACACTTGCATAGGGCAAATTCATGGTATGGGTACTGGGATAAAGAGAAGTCATCATTGAAAAATGACTGTCCATCGTACGAGATGCGGGAGCATAAGAACGGGTAAATAATTGGGACTTTGCCGCAAATCGGCAAAGATTGGGCATCGTATTTTTGGTATACCCCAAACACGGCAAACTTTTTGCGCGAACCTGATCAAGCGAAATAAATATAACATTACAATTTTTACATGTTATCCGGCGATCTTTTTGTGTACTAAATATAAAACCGGCGATTGCAGCAACCACTATGAATAAGCACAGATAACGCAGTACGTTATTACGCATGTATTACTACATTCTATGAATATGCGTGTTGCGCATCAAGAGAAGGAGCATATTTCGTCCACGAAATACATGTTCATCGCATAGGGTATAATATAAATATGAAAGCTATAATAGCAACCAATTATGGTAACAGCGAAGCGCTTACCTATACAGAAAACGCAAAAAAGCCAACACTTCAGGAAAATCACGTTCTCGTTAAAATCCACGCTGCAAGCATAAATCCGTTTGATATCGCGCTGCTTTCCGGTGTTTATAAAGCACACATGCCACTCACGTTTCCCGCGACTCCCGGTGGAGATTTTGCAGGCACAGTAATTGAAGTAGGTAAAAATGTCACCAACCTAGCTATTGGTGATGAGGTATACGGCACTGCAAATGTACTCAGCGGAGGAACGGGCTCATTTGCTGAATTTGCCACAGCCTCCTCAGGATCAATAGCAAAAAAACCACATAACATTTCATTTATAGAAGCTGCCGCTCTCCCCTTGGTTGGAACGAGCGCTGTACAGGCACTCGAAGAACATATGCAGTTAGCAGCAGGTCAGAAAATTCTTATCCATGGCGGAGCGGGCGGCATAGGACACATTGCAATTCAGCTTGCAAAAACTATCGGCGCTCATATTATAACTACCGTCAGCACCAATGACATGCCGTTTGTAACTCAACTTGGCGCTGATGAAATCATCGACTACACCAAACAACAATTTGAAACACTGGTAAATCAAGTCGATGCGGTATTCGATACCGTAGGCGGAGAAACAACCGCTACATCGTTCAAGGTTTTAAAAAAGGGCGGTATTCTCGTAAGCATGAAAGGCCAACCAGATGAAACGCTTGCCACCCAATACGGGATAACGAGTATAGGCCAGGGAACAAAAAATAATACTCCCCACCTCGCTCGACTTACTGAACTTGTAGAAGCTGGATCAATTCATGTTCATGTCGCAGAGACATTTCCGCTTATAGACATCAAAAAAGCGTGGGAATTACAGCAAACACGCCCTCAAGGAAAACTAGTCGTTACCATAAGCGATACGCTCTCCTGACATATTCACTATGACACATTCACCTACAAATATTGAAACTATTCCGACTGAAACTACTCACGAAGGAACAACACAAGTCAAACGACTTATCCCGCCGCATGGAAACCATCAAGGTAATATAGCTACCATGAACTATGCGTGGCTTGAACCCGGTAAACAACTCACCCAACACGTACACACCGATGGTGAAGAATTTTATTTTTTTTTGGAAGGAACAGGTCAGATGCTTGTCGGCAACAAATGGTTTGATGTCACTTCGGGTGATTTTATTACTGTTCCTCCCGATCATGCACACAGCGTCAAAAACACCGAAAACGAAAGTCTTGTTTTTCTGACTGTCAGAACAGAAGCATAAAACCTCTTGCATCACTTCATGATAATTAGTAATGTATATTACATGAGTAAACTGTTTTTCGCATAAAGGGAGCACATATAACGAGGATCGCTCCCGTCCTCTCACAGAAAACCAAAACGGCCTTTGTGTATAAAGGGTCGTTTTTTTGTAAAAAAATCACACTCCTATGATAGCGGCATTTCTTATTACCCTCAGAGAAGTTATCGAAGCGTCACTTATCGTGGCCACGATACTTGGTATTCTCATAAAACTCAATCAAACCAAAAGCGTCCGCACTGTTTGGTTGGCAACTTTACTCGCTGCCATAAGCAGCATCGTGCTCCTCGGGTTAGGAAGTGTAATGGGAATAAAAATTCAGGAAGTATATTCAGGAAAAGTTGAAGAATTTATCGAAGGGATATTTATGGTGACATCTGCGATATTTATTACGTGGGCAGTATTTTTCTTACATAAATATTTTGCCGGATATAAAACTCGCCTGATCGTCAAAATTAGTGAAACGCTAAAACAGGAAGAGCAAAAAGGACTCTTTTGGCTTGCGTTTACTGCAGTATTTCGAGAAGGATTTGAAATCGTGCTATTTCTGTCTACCATTTTTCTTTCAGCCAACCCTTCGGAAATATTTACAGGATTTACAAGCGGTCTTGTTGGCGGGCTTCTTATATCCCTAGGACTATTTGCTGCCACATTACGACTCCCAATTCAGCTCGCGTTTCGAGTAACGAGCATGCTGCTCATATTCTTTGCTGCCGGACTATTTTCTCGTGGCGTCCATGAATTTGTAGAGGCCGGAATACTCCCAGAACTTTCGACCATAACACTTACATTTTTACCCGCAAAAGCTACCATAAGCGCAGATATGATAAAGGCTATTTTTGGCATTACCCAAACTATGGATATCGCACAGTTATCAATTTATGTGGGTTATATTGCCTTTATGGTCTGGTGGGTATTTGTGCGCAAAGGAAAAGCCAAGGCTGAAAAAGTTGCGGATTAACCTTCAAAACTGGTATACTAGCGCGTATCGTCAATGGCCGTGTGTAAGGTGGATGCTTCATGTGTTCGTGCCCGTCACCCCGTTTTCGAACTCCGTATATGAAACAAGACATCCGAAATATCGCGATTATTGCTCACGTGGACCACGGAAAAACCACGCTTGTGGATGGTATGCTTAAACAAACCCACACGTTTCGGGAAAATCAGGCTGAAATGAATGCTACCACTATCCTTGATAGTAACGATCTCGAACGGGAAAAGGGTATTACTATTTTGGCCAAAAACACATCGGTTCACTATAAAACGACAAAAATAAACATTATCGACACTCCAGGACACTCTGATTTTTCCGGTGAGGTCGAGCGAGTTATCAACATGGCAGATGGGGCACTTCTTATTGTTGATGCCGCAGAAGGGCCATTGCCTCAAACTCATTTTGTGTTACAAAAAGCATTAGAGCACGACCTTACCGTCATCGTAGTTATTAACAAAATTGATCGAAAAGATGCACGACCCGAGGAAGTCCTTCATGAAATCGAAGAATTGTTCCTCCACCTTGCTCATCATGAAGGTCACCTCAATTTCCCAGTCCTTTACGCTATTGGCCGCGAAGAAAAAGCATGGGCAACATTTCCCGAAAACACACAAGAACACGCGACTCTTGAGCCATTATTTGAAGCCATCATAAAACACATCCCAGCGCCCTCAGGAGAAGAAGATAAACCATTTAAAATGCTCGTCACCACGCTCGACTTTGATACCCATAAAGGAAAATTTGCCATAGGTAAGGTATCGCAAGGTAAAGTAAAAAAGGGAGACTCGTTACTCATCTTAGACGAAAATGAGCAACGTGGCACCCTCCGGGTAGATGAAGTATTTACCAGTGTAGGGCTCAATCGCGTACCCGCGTTACAGGGTGAAACTGGTGACATCATCGCGATTACCGGAAACGGTGATGCATCTATCGGACAAACATTGTCTGACCCTGCAGACCCCACCGGATTTCCCAAAATGTCGATTGAAGAACCAACACTTAAAGTATTAGTAGGTCCAAACACTTCGCCATTTGCCGGCAAGGAGTCGAAATTTGGTACTCCCACTCAACTCGCTGATAGGCTTACTCGTGAAATTCAAACAAATGTCGGACTGAAAATCGAACCGAGCCCGACTAGCAACGGATTTCTTGTTTCCGGACGCGGAGAGTTACATATCGCGGTGCTTCTTGAGACAATGCGCCGCGAAGGATTTGAGTGCCAAGTCGGAAAACCTGAAGTAATTGTCAAAGAAATAGATGGCGTCATCCATGAACCATACGAAGAGCTGACCATCGAATTAGACAGCTCGCTTGTCGGCATTATCACCGAAGAAATGGGTAAACGACATGGAGAAATGCTTGATACGCATACCAATGAGCAAGGAATGACCAAAATGGTCTATAAAATCTCGACAAGAAATTTGCTTGGATTTAGGGGAGACATCATGACTAAAACTCGCGGGAGTGGCATTATCGCCACCAGAATTATCGGATACTTCCCGATAACCCCGAAAAAGGCAAAGGCACGAAACGGTGTGCTCATCGCTATCGAAAGCGGTAAATCAACTGGCTATGCATTAACGACTGTTCAGGAACGAGGAAAAGCACTCATCGGCCCCGGAGTCCCGGTATATGAAGGCATGATTATCGGAATAAACAACAGAAACGAAGATATAGATATCAATGTATGCAAATCCAAACGACTCACTAATATCCATTCAGCAAACGCTGATATAGCGATCCAACTAGATCCACCACTCCAAATGAGTTTAGAGCAGGCACTCGATTTTATCGAGGATGATGAACTTTTAGAGATCACTCCTCTTTCACTACGACTACGAAAAATTCACCTCTCCAAGGTAAACCGCGTTCGTTCTGCCAGAGGCGCTTCCACTATCTAAAGGATGGTTTTTCTACAAATGTGATAGGTTAGAAAACGTATTACTCGAGGTAATCTTTGAGCTTCTTGCTGCGTGAAGGGTGACGCAATTTTCGAAGAGCTTTGGCTTCTATTTGTCGGATACGCTCACGAGTAACGCCAAATTGTGCACCAACTTCTTCGAGGGTTCGTGGTCGTCCATCTTCCAAACCAAACCGAAGAATTAATACTTTTTTCTCGCGATCAGACAGCGTTGCCAACACTTCTTCCATGTGTTCTTTGAGCAACTGGCGCGATGTCTGATCATACGGAGTAGGGCCGGGGTCTGATATGAAATCGCCTAAATGCGAATCTTCTTCATCTCCCACCGGAGTTTCCAAACTTGTTGGCTCCTGAGAAACCTTCATAATTTCCCGAACTTTTACGACATCTACTTCCATGGCTTTCGCGATTTCTTCAGGTGTGGGTTCTCGACCCAAATCCTGCATAAGTCTGCGACTTATACGCGCAAATCGATTAATCGTCTCCACCATGTGCACTGGGATACGGATTGTTCTCGCCTGATCTGCTATTGCCCGAGTAATAGCCTGACGAATCCACCATGTGGCGTAGGTCGAAAACTTAAATCCTTTTCGCCAATCGTATTTTTCAACTGCCCTGATTAATCCCTGATTACCTTCTTGTATCAAGTCTAATAAACTCATTCCTCGACCGATGTACTTTTTTGCGATAGAAACGACAAGTCGCAAGTTACTTTCGATAAGCTTCTTTTTCGCCCTGCGGTCGCCTTTTTCGTAGCGCTTCGCAAGACTCATCTCGTCAGCAAATGTAAGAAGTGGAATACGCCCGATTTCCTTCAAATACATCCTGACAGGATCAGAAATGCCTTCATCTGATGCCCGCACCAATGCCTCTATTTCTTTCTCTAGATCTGCAATACTTTTTCGCGCTTCCTGTTCTATGTCGGCACTGGTCGTCTCAAACACATCGACCCCTGCTCGGATAAGCTGGTCGTAAAGATGATCTAATTCGGTGATTTTGTCTTCAGGCTTGGGGAAGAGTGCCAGGATATCATCCTGTGTGACAAATCCATTTGATTTGCCTTGTTTAATAAGATTGGGAGCGGTTCCCGCAGATTTCGGTTTTTGCATGATGTTCTCCGATAGCCAATGTCGCACGCAACATTAAAGCTTCGATTAGACGTATTATAGCGTATTTACTGGCCTTTTTCTATGGCCGCCCTTTTTTGGGTTAACTCTATAAATTCTTGGTTGTACGCCTCGCGCTGATCGCCAGTGATATCAGGGTCACGCTGCTTCTTCCCAATATCTTCTAAACGAATATTTATATGCTCGAGCCTGACCTTACGTATCGCTTTGTCCCACGCACGACTAAATCGAACATCATCCTCTACAAAATCCGAAACATCAGTCAAAAATGCCTCATCAAATGTCGGGATAAGCTCGCTTGGCAGCGTGTCTGCAAAATCTTTTGCTGCAAACGTTTTATGCTCTTTCATAAACATATCCAACTTCTCTAAAATCAGCCGAAGCGGCTTAAAGTGAAATTGACTAATGGGAATAACAGCAATACATACGGGCAATAGCTCGTGTGTTTTCCCTTGTAACAACAGTGCCAACAGGTTAATTTCTGCTTTTTCCAACAGAGACAACATCTGTTTGTCTCCCTGCTGTTCTTGCTTTTCGCGAGTTTGCCCGCCCTTCCCTGTCCTATACTTTGCCATCCCTTGCTGAATTGTTTCCTCCGATAACCCTAACCCGCTCGCGAGTTTTCTCGCGTAATGCCCTTGCACAATTGGGTTATCCATTTTCATAAGCACAGGAATAAACTCGTCCGACACTTTGCGTTTGCCGTACGAACTGGACACATCGTATCGGGAAAGCGCCGAAGACAAAAAATAATCATAAATTGGCGCCGCGTCTTTAATAGCTTTCTTGAGTAATCCGGGATTTTCCCGCGCAGCTTCATCGGGATCTTTTCCTGAAGGCATCACAGCAACCCGCATGTCAAATCCGATACGCTCAGCAATTTCTATACCTCTTCGCGCTGCGGCATCTCCCGCAAGATCACTGTCGAGTGCAAACACTAGCCGCTCAGCAAACCGCCTCAGCAATCGAGCATGATCTTCTGTCACCGCTGAACCTTTTATCGCTACGACATTGGGTATACCAGCCTGAAAAGAAGAAATAACATCAAGTTCGCCTTCCATGAGCACCGCTTCATTACTTTTTTGAATCGCATCCTTGGTAACATCAAGGGCATAGAGTACCCGACCCTTTGTGTATACGGGAGTTTCAGATGTGTTTATGTACTTTGCTTCCTTGGCTTTTGGATCGAGTACTCTCCCCGAGAACCCCACGACATTTCCTCGATGATCTTTTAGCGTAAACATCACCCTTCCACGAAATCGATCATAATATCCGCGGTTCCCCCGGATGACTAATCCTGCAGTCTCTAGTACCGTATCTTCATACCCTTTTTTCTTTAAAAACCCTAGCAGTCCGTCCCAATTATTTGGACTGTATCCCAATGTAAACGTTTTTATCGACTTATCGGTTATCCCGCGATGCTTCAGATAGTCCATGGCGTTTTCCCCGACACGATGTTTCGTCAATAAATAGTGATAGTACTCGCTCGCCAAATGATTTACTTCTAATAACCTCTGCCGAATTTTTGCTTCTGGGGTATCTGTTGGTCGCCGCTCCAGCTTGACTCCAGCGCGCTCAGCAAGCGTTTCGAGCGCTTCCGAAAAATCAACATGCTCTGAAAGCATCACAAAATCAAAGACACTTCCCCCTTTACCGCACCCAAAACAATGAAACGTCTGCCGATCAGGACTGACCATAAAAGAAGGAGTTTTCTCGTTATGAAAAGGACACAGGCCTTTAAAATTCCGCCCGGCATTTTTAAGCTGCACACGACTTCCGATAATATCGACTATATTGAGCCTGGATTTGATTTCATCAATATCTGACATAAGATGAGCGCAGAATAACACACTAAGTGAAGGATTTCTAATGGCTGACACTCAATAACTACATGAGGATCGGGAGGGGAAACTCACGTGAACGATAGCGAAGATACCATCCCACTGCCTCTCCATGATCAAACGCCAATTCATCGAGCTTTGTTAACTCGCCAATGGGCACCCATGCAACCTCAGTTGATTCTGCGTCTTTTTCCCCTGTTTGTTGGGTGGGAGTAATAAGAAAGTGAAACGATATATTTTGCCTATCTTCATGTGGCCGGTGCGGATTTGTTTTAATTAAAAACAGCGATCGCACCTTTCCATCCCAACCTGTTTCTTCTTTGAGCTCACGAAGCGCGCCTTGAGCCGCAGTTTCATCTCTATCTAAGTATCCCGAAGGCAACGACCACTTTCCCCCTTCTGATATGTCGGGAGACCTCTTCACTAGTAGTAGTTTCCCTTCGTTTTCGACAATAGCATGGACGACCACGTGCCGCAGACGTGCTTTTGCCCCATTTTCAAATGCGCAGGTAATCATACATAAAACTAAAATGGGATATACGAATCCCAGTCCCTGTTGTCCACATGTGTCAATCGCATCACACACAAATCTAACGGTCTTATGAGTACTCGAAGCAATAGCTCTCCTACTACCGGAACATGCTTTATAACCCACTCCTGCCAAGGAGCTATACCAACAACCGTAAAAGGTAAATTTTTTAGATAATACATGACCGCTTTTCGTACCGGCTTGCTCCAAATATTTCGAATCACCACAATACCCTTGAGTCGCAAAATGCGGGCAACAAAATACATATCGGTCATGACACTGTCAAACCACTGGCTAGCATCAACAAACACCATATCGACTTTTGTTTTTTGACGTAATAACTTCGCGAGATATTCCTGGCTCGTCATGTGGTCTTCGAGTATTACTCCTTTTTGCTTTCTTATAAATGTATCTATCGTAAAACGTTTCGGAGGATTTGGAATATGATGATAAGGATCAATAATAATATGACTACTGGGGCGATGAGTCGCACTGTGCACCCATAATGACGAAATACCATATCGAAAACCTAACTCTACCACCACTTTGGGTTTATGACGATCGATAACTTTTGCGATAAAAATTCCTTGATCTCTATTGATAGACACAGGAAAAAGATCGTCAGCTATTGCATGAGCAAATTCAAAATCCGTATAAATGCGATCAAGTAATGTTCTTGCATTATTCATTGCTGTAGATAGGAAACATACGGATGCGATGCATAGATTGCCGAGATATCAACCCCCTCGACACTAACCGAGAATGCTTTCGAAAAAATTTTGGGTGACGGGGCTTTGTAATCTCTATATGCTGCAATATACACATCCGCGTTATCAATCGATTCAGTATATACCCATCCTTTTTCGAGCAGTCTCGGCATCATACCAAACCGGGCATAAGGAAGTAATTGATCAAAATAGATAAATCGAACAGGAGTATCAGACCAGGTCATAAGATACTCAAGCGCTTGTTTCTGGGAAATCCCCCAGTAATCCAAATCAAAATTTTCCTTTACGTTTTTATATCCTCCTGCCAACACATTAAAATATACGTACTGGTTGGGATGATTGCGCACAATAAATCCTAAGGCAAAAAGGCAATCGATACACATCATGCTTACCGCACCAATAAATAATCCTCGCTTCCATACCAATGATTTACGCTCGTGTAACACACGAAGAAAATATAAAGAAAATCCAATCATGCCCGGATATATATAATAGATGTGTCGCCATCCATCGTATGAACGAGGATTAAAAAATGCCGATACAGCAAATGTGCCGACTACAATAACAAACATTGTAAAATACACCGGATACTCAACGTTTTGATGTTTGTTATGTTTCACTATCATCCGCACATACCACATACCCCCAACAATTGCAGTAACAATTACTGACAATAAACCAGTAATTCCTACCCACACAAGATGATAATGCCATGGTGTATTTGGACTGATATACCATGTGCCGAAGTAGAATGTAGGTACACCAACGGGATTTGCGGCAGACTGCCAAAATCCTAATAGATTATGGAACGTGTCATTCCAAAAAATTGGAGAGGTAAGAAAGAATGTCATAAGTGACAGTGCGACATACCCCATAACCACAACTGCTCGTTTTGTGAGGCTGATTTTCTCTGTAAGTGTCAACGTTAGCGTCACTGCAAAAAGCAAAAGAAGCCCCTGGGCCCGCACTGAAATAGCAATACCGGTGAACACTCCGGCAATAACCACCGTCAGCCATTTTTTTATATTCATCCTAAAGCTTGCATACAACACTAAAATTGTCATAGATAAAAACGCCATATCTTTCGTGTTATAAAAACTTTCAGCAAAAAATCGAGGAGTCACAATGAGCAAAATAACGCCAAGCAATCCGTACACCGGACTATGATTCATGGCAGAGAGCAATACATAAAAAATAACGAGCGAAAAAGCAAAGAATAAAAATACTCCTACGTGTCGCGCACTCATAATATCAATCGCAAATCTATCTGAGATACTGTTGCTCAAAATATAAAGCGGCACCTCAAATGCCGGCCCGTAATACCGATCGTAATGGGATTGTATTTCCATATTGCCGTAAACAATCCGCTCATAATTGACGCGGCCGATGTCTATCTGGGAATACTCGTCTATGGGAACACCATAATCCGGAAAAATACGAAAACCGGTAAGGAGATATCCAACAAAAAATACTACAAAAATGATGTGAACAAACAAGAAATTACGGAAAAAAAAGTGCTTCACTCACCCATTATCTCACCATTTATTTGAATTGTGTTACTTGCTGCCCTCATAACTCTATCAATCTGCAGATTATGCGAACTGAGAGTCCTCGCTTACTCAAGTTATTTGAGTTCACTGTTCGATTACTAACCGAAACTAACTGTACATCAGGTATTCTGCCGAAAGCTACTTGCCCGCCATAGGCATCCTGTATCGTACGCACCAAATGCTTTAAAAACTTCAACATCGGAAATTGGCACAAATTTCGACAGCATTGACTTAACAAGATACCGCTTCCATACTGAAACTATAGTGTAAGTAACAAATCCGACTCTTCTTCATTTCACGAACCGTTTTCTATGAAACCAAAAAATCGCACTGCGCGCTACTATGGCACACCGCAGAAAAACATCGTGCCCCTCGCAATAACTGCAGTTTCACTTGTTCTTGTTACGGGGATAGCATTTATTGCTATACGAAATCGCGCGCCCTCCTGTAAAAACTGCAATGTCGTACTTGTTTCCCTAGACACCCTCTCGGCGAAACATCTGCCATGCTACGGATACGATAAAAATACCGCTCCCAATCTTTGCCGGATAGCAAAAGAAAACGCTTATTTCTCTCGGGCATACACCCAAAGCTATTACACGCTTCCCAGTCATATGTCGATGTTTACCGGTCAATACCCATCAACCCATGGTATTCTTGACCCAGGTATCACTTCGCTTAGCACGACATCACGGACTCTCACCGAAACGCTGGACGCACAGGGCTATCGGACACTATATTTCGGACCCACCGATAACAACTTTTTTCCCCTTTCCCGCGGGCTTGGACGCGGCTTTGACTACATTGACGATGAGTATAACTACCTCAGGGTAGGAGAATTACAGAACTGGAAAAAAGGAGTAAGCATGCTTAAAGACAACACAGCAAAAGGAGTGCCTACATTTCTTTTTTTACACACCTATTATACCCATGAACCATACCTGCCTGACACGCGGAACAATCATTTCACCGATACGGTCGACCTGGACATACCTGTTACCGCAGAAGAATATACCGCCATTACCCCGGCATATATACAGTTTGTCAAAGATTATTTCCGCCAAAGCCCCGCAGAAAAAACTCTGCAAGATGCAGCATACCAAAAATTCCTCAACACTGAGGATTTTGGCCAGGCAAAAACACTCTATCAATATATGATGACGGAAAACTGCAGGGTGTACTGTCTACAGGCAGAGTACTATTACGTACAAAACAAAGATAACCCCCGGCACATTGCGTATATCCGCAGTATGTATGACGAAATGATTTTCAATCTGGATAAGGAAATTGGCAAACTGGTTGCAGGCCTTGAACCGCTTTTGCAAAAAAACACCATACTGGTGATAACCTCCGATCATGGAGAGGCGTTTATGGAACATCGGAACATTATGCATCAGTCACTGTATGGCGAGGTGTTGGAAGTACCTCTCATCGTCATTGCTCCCGGCATCCATCGCGGCTCAATCGATACACCCGCCTCCATTATAGATATATACCCTACCATCCTCGGACTTCTACAGCTTCCGCAGGTGGCTTCCGTTGAGGGGCGGGATCTTTCATGGTCATTCTCCGGGTTTCCCCGGCTACCCAACTACAAACCTATTATTTCAGAACGCTATGCAATGGTATATGACAACGGCCAACACAAAGCGATCCTGCAGCGCTCGATCATTTCCGGCCACTGGAAGCTCCTTGTCACCATCGATCAACAATCAACACGTGATACCGAGCTGTACAACATGACAAAAGACCCGTACGAAAAACGTGATATATCTAGTGAAGAGCCGGATGTCGTACGTATGCTTCTCCGCATTCATCAACAATTTGCCGACAACCACCCACAAAAAACGTATCCTTCCCAATCTGAACCCACAAACATAACCCCAGAAGAATCACCGCGGCTATTCCACTATTAATCGGCTATCCCGATTGATTTTTAGTGCGTTAAGTCTATGATGAAATCATGACCTCAAAATTCCGGAGTAACCGAGCGTGGATTATTGCATCTGTTGCGTTTGTCGCTGCCATCTATGCCGGCATATATTACGCTGTCATTGCCCCCTTCACCCAACCCGTAAGCATTTATAAAACTCCCGCCATTCGGAATGCCTCACGCATGCAAACCGGCTACACGCTTATTGCCCCATACAACAACGCCCTTAACAGTGACCCCCAAAACAAAGGTGACGTCTATTTACTCGACATGCTCGGCCGCGAAGTTCATGAGTGGAAAACACCCAAACAAGTCCTATCGGCAAAACTTACTCCCCAGGGAAATTTGATTGTCGCCATGGAACCGACAGAGTTTGAGGTGCAATATCCTGGAGGCGGGAACACTGGGGATCTTCAGGAGCTTGACTGGAATGGGAAAGTTGTCAGGGAATATAAAAATGAATCGATGCATCATGACTTTGCGCTTTTGCCTAACGGAAATATTGCGGTCGTAAGCTGGGAAAAACTCCCCGGTGTAATTGCGAGGAACGTAAAAGGGGGAATCCGAGGATCCGAGCTGAATGGAGATGTCTGGTCTGATGCAATCCTGGAACTCGACCAACATAACAATGTCGTGTGGACATGGCATGCACATGAACACATGGATGTAAACGTGGACATTATCGATCCTGCTCTTCCCCGAACAGGCTGGACATATATTAATGGTATTCGACACTTAGCCAACAACCCGATAGACAACGAAGAGGGATATCTTATCAGCATGCGGTCAATTAATACGGTCATGATTGTCCGTAAGCGTGATGGAGAAATTATCTGGCGCTCACCGCGCAACCTCACCAATACCCAACACGACCCCAACGTGCTTCCCAATGGAAATATATTGGTTTTTGATAATGGCTTTACACGCCTTCCTATTCCCGTACCGATCTACGGAAGTAGAGTGATACAAATCGATCCAAAAACCGGAAACGTTTTCTGGTCATTTGATGGCGGACCAGGCGTCATGGATAAACTTGCATTCTATGGCCCACTCGTTGGCGGATCACAGGCGCTCTCGAACGGAAATATTCTCATAACTGATGGCCCAAAAGGCCATATATTTGAGGTTACTCCAGAAAAAGAAATCGTATGGGATATAGTAAGTCCGTATACAACAAAATCGAGCGGTGCTTTTCCTATTAATTTTATTTTTAAAGCCCGCAGATATGCCGATGATGAAATAAAGCTCCCTCCAGGAACAGCAAAGTCTTTTAATCCTCACCTATACAAGGTGGCATCATTCCTTGCCCCGCTCTATTTCAAGAGTCTTTAACTTCTGTCAACTGCACGCTGTGCGGAGGAGACAGGACTCGAACCTGCGAGGGATTGCTCCCGTACGCTTTCCAAGCGTATGCCGTAGCCGCTGGGCCACTCCTCCAATATCGCAATTATATCATTTATTGAGCTTGATCTGATGCTATAATAGCCAAAATTGTAATACTTCTTACAACTTATATATGCGCAAAGAACATAATAGACGAAGAAAAATTAGCGGCAAAAATGCATTCCTTATGACCGGCATAATTGCTCTCTTGGCCCCGCCAGCCATTAATTTTGATACAACGCGTAGGGTGATAACCGCTGCTTTTGGACAGCCGGTGCAATGTGCTGAATTTTCCGACACATCACCTTATGACGCGATAGCCATATTTGACGGTGGCCCAAACTATGGAAAAAATGGGTTGCCTTTTCCAAGCGCGATTACCAAAAAGCGACTGAAAGCTGCCGCCATCAAGTACACCGAATGGGCGCTCCAGGGTAATGCACCCAGACACGTTATTATGTTAAATGGCGAAGGTGCACACGTGAATGGCTCATACGAATGGGTCTTTCGAAAATACGTAGCAGAGGTGTCTAAAAATGTAGTGGTCGTACCAGATGGCACAGTGGTAAGCGAACAAGCATCAAATACATCAACAAACGCTGAAGATCTCTCTATTGTCGTCAAAAGACAAGGACTACGAAAAGTGGCGGTATTCACGACACAATCCCACCTATCTCGCGCCATGATACTCACCTGTGGATGGGATATAGCAGCTAATGGATTTGCCGCAGAAGAAGTGATAGTCGCGCATGACCCAACTGAAACACCAACAATTAATGCTTACCTCAATTCACCTGCTGTTAAACGAAACAATACACTCGAATTTTGGAAACGAACAATTTTCCCCTACGACACACATGGAAAACTCCTCACCTGGATGAAAGACAATTTCAGGCAATCTAGGTAAAAAATAATCCGATAGTTTCATGAGGTCAAGAAGCATATAATAAACCTCATGACTACTCACACGAAAGCATTGGTGGCAATTCTTATTTCCGCTGGTCTTTGGGCAAGCGCTGGATCGGTATCCAAGCTGCTTTTTATGGAAGTTCCTCCGTTTGTTGCCGCTAGTCACCGATTTCTATTGGCGTCACTCATTATTTTCCCCTTCTTTCTTCGAACAAAAAAGCCGAAAGGTTTTTGGCGAGCGCTTTTACCTCTTGGATTGTTTAATACCGGAAATATCTTGTTCTACTACCTGGGGCTTTCTCTCACCACCGCAAATACCGGTAGCATACTCGGCACCACTATCCCCATCAGCGTTGCTCTTTTTTCTCCGTTATTTTTACACGAGCCTATCCAAAAAAACAAACTCGTGGGTATATGTATTGGTCTTATTGGCGCGCTTTGCATTGTACTAGTGCCAATGATCGACAAAGGTAATGTTGCATCAGGAAGCTTATTAGGAAATATATTTATGGTAGGCAGCCTTCTATCTTGGACAATGTATATTATATTTTCGCGGCGCATACTATTGCATGGAAATTTTTCTCCCATTCTTTCCACATCAGTCAATATTTTTACCGTCACGATTGCAGCAACCATTGCAGCACTGCTTGCAGGTCAAACGTTATTGTCGCCCGCGCTTTCCGTTCCCACATATACAGGCGTACTTTTGTACGCAGCAATAGGCATTACCATCGTTACATTTTTCTTGTTTCAATGGGGAGTACAACACGTATCTGCTTCAACAGCATCGCTGAAAGAATACGTACAACTCGTGATAGCAGTTGCGATAAATGCAATTATTTTAGGGGAGCGCCTCACGCTTACGTATATCCTTGGATCTGCACTTATTATCGTAGGTGTACTTTTTTCAACAGGCAGCAAATTGTCGAAAAAAATGGCATCGGTACTGTTTAATCAAGGGGAATAGTTACTTCGCAAACTCTTCGTGTATAGCTTCACGAATATCTTTCCACCAGTCCTGTGAGTCGGTTGCCGCTAATGATGTCATGAGCTCAATAGACTCCGGCAATCGTACTCTTTTAGAGTTAGCATCCATCCATTCTTTGGCGTGCGTATTTCCTTTTTCCATAAGAATTTTACATTCCACTCCAAACGCTATGACATTCGCCTCGTATACTACCTGTGCATCAAGCGTTTTTCTTGCTTCGTATTCGTTAAGAAGCATAAGCAACTCATCATCTACTCCTTTAAAAATATCTTCGTTTGCTTTGTCTTCATGGCGAGTCATATAGAGTTTCGCTACTTTATCCATCTCTCCGGTTCGACCTTCATGAAAATCATGAAATATACTCATCAACATAATTTTTTCCATCGACACGTTTCGCGATTTATCACCTGCAGCATTTATTTCCCGAGCGAGTAAATAAGCAATAACTGCAGTCATGAAAGAGTGCTCACCAACGCCTTCTTCGTTGTCACCCAAGCGCTGCCAACCAGTTCGGAGCATTCGTTTTACATTTGCCCCTTCGTAAATTAAATTTGTTCGCTGCCGTTTATCCATATTTCGTATTATACCTTTTTAGGCGAGTGCGTGCGCTTATGGAAGTATTTTATGCCGACAAAACATGACACCAAAATGATAATGAACACTGTCACTATAGACACCCTCGTACTCCATTGTTCTACCACTGATTCTTCCAATATCGCACGAACCGTGTGTTCGCCCGGACTCACCGAAAATTCTACAAGACCATGTTCGTTATCGTATGTTATGGGTGCAACTTTTTCATCTACATAAAGCTGCCAACCGGGGTAGTAATAAAACGCTAGTTGCACAACGCTTTCTCTCTGACTCAGAGTATGTACTATCAATTCGCGTGGTTTGTGTGCAAATGTAGTAACTTGGGCATCACCGCTTACTATCCGATATGGTTTTTCCCACGGTACTTTAATACACGTGGTGACAGTAGTCGGTAAGTATTCGAATCCCCAACTTGTTCCGCATGGATCTTGGGGAACGTATTTATCGATAAACTCGTATGAGTATGGGCGAAAATTTGCAAAGTTCACCCAAACCACAACGGATGATAGCAGTAACACGATAAACATTTGCTTTTTCTTGCTTATCAATACAATGCCACCAGATATCGTTGCACCAAAAATAGTCAACATCGTCAAAAATCTCCATGGATATTGAAATATATACATAACAGGAAACAGCGCGTCCCACACGACCCTCGACAAGCCGCTGACAAAAAATAATGACACCGCAAACAATATCCCCATCACTGATATCGCCCGTTGCGTATCGGCATCACGCACCCGATTTTTTACAATCCACCACGCCACAAGTGGAAGCAAAATAGCAGTCCAGTTTGTGATCATTGGGATAAATGTAGGGAAGAATATTTCTCGCGCGTTGCCTTGCATCAAACTTTCAAATATCTGTCTACGATCCGCCTGCAAATAAGACACCCATACTAAATTTCGTGTCATAAAAGCAGAAGCCCAAAAAAATGCGGACAGTCCTACCCCAGCACCTACAACACTTAAAGCCGCGACTATTCCTCTTTTGTAATACACAAGCCATGAAAGCACCCATACAGCAACAAATCCAGCCCCCATATATGCAGTCAGATTGTGTGACAGAAGTAACCCGCCTACCGCAATTGCTCCCAAAACAATGTCCCGCCAATTTACTTTCTGTATCGCACGAAACGAAAACAATAATACCCATGGAATAAATCCCATCGCCCACACCTCGCCTAATCCTCCGCGCCAAAATACGTCATACCCTAAAAATGGAGAAAATACATACACCGCGAGTGAAATAACAGCGCCTAATGCACCAAAAAATTGGTAGGAAAGACCAAATATTCCAGCAGCCCCTGTAAGGATAGCCAGCAAAAATGATCGCTTGAGCGCCCCAACTAAATTAATACCGATAAGATGAAGTATCGCTCCCACATAAAACGGAAACGGCGCATAGTACCCGAATAACATGTACCCATGCTCTCGTCCAAGCGCCTCGACATGACGAACGGGGAGTTGCCCAGATGTTATTTCATTTGCCATTGCTTCCAGTCTCACGACAGAAATATTATCTATTGTAGGAAACAATCCCGGATGAAATAACGGCATTACCGCAAGCGCGATAATTGCACAACAAATAACAATACCGGCAAGTACTCGCAATCGAGACTGTTTCAAAGCTGCTCCTTTTCATGAAGAAGACGAAAACTTTCAAGTATTGCATCTGCTTTACGTAGCCCTTCCTCAGCATCAGGTGATACATTGTCCCACGACAAATCAAATTCATAGTGCCAGACGCCAACATGTCGAAAATATCGAATAAATGAGCGACCACTTTGCTGCTTCCCAACCGCGACAAACGATCGATATTTCACCTCTTCATCCTGTATACGCGACCAGCCTTGTGATTCCAAAAAACTCACCCAGTCATCTAGGGTATTACAGAGTGTTGGATAAATCAAAAATTTCATTTCTACAGGAGCCGCTCTACTTATCTCTCTCGTTCCTGGATAGGTAAGATACATCGTGTATAAGTACAGCGGGAGCGCAATCGGCTCCTCATAATCCTGAAGGGTGTTTTCTTCATATCGAAATCCTAAATCGGGAATATCAAATTGAAATCCAAACTTCTCATGAAGCACGTGGTTATCACGTTTTACCACTGTTATTTGAGCAGGAGATTTTGTAATTGGGTCACGTTTTTCATTGGGGCACTGATCTCCGAGCTTGAGAGGTGGGGTGGGTATTTTATTTTTCTGGAACGTCAACCCTGCGACACAAAGTGCGCCAAGAAAAAATACGATAAAACCTGACAAAATGATCTTCACAACGTGTACTCCCGGGCAGAGTCGAACTGCCATCACAGCCTTCGGAGGGCCGCATTCTATCCATTGAACTACGAGAGCTTTACTGAAACAAAATATATACACCGTAGAGAGAGTGTATATATAAGGCTTATTATACCGCCAATGCTTGCTCTCTGCTAGAATTGGGTTATCAGTATGCG
>DJCU01000033.1 GCA_002430725.1 Candidatus Gottesmanbacteria bacterium UBA5942 | reverse complement strand
TTTTTTCTTCGTGTTTTTTCTACTTATCCTCTTTTCTTTTTGTCGGTTTTTCTTGTTGTTTACACACAAACCGAAAAAACATACACTTTTCCACGCGTAATTCTTATTACTACTTCTTTTATATCTATATGAATATAAAGCTCCTTCAAGAAAACATATCAAGAGCATTAACCCACATAACACGTGTCGTTCCTTCGAAGCCTCAACTTCCTGTACTTCAAAATCTAAAACTTACCGCGACAACAGAAGGACTAGAAATTACCGCAACAAATATGGAAACCACCGAGACTATTTGGGTTGGTGGAAAAGTTGAAAAAGAAGGTTCAGTTTGCGTTTCTGCAAGAGTATTATTTGAATTTGTTGCTTCTCTTCCTCCTGACACCGTACATTTATACATGAGAGAAGAACAGTTGTACGTATCGTGTGCAGGCTTTGAAGCTGAACTTCCCACAGTGTCAGCGTCAGAATTTCCTTCTCCGCCCGCATTGTTACCCAAAGAAACGGGAAGCGTTGATAAGGAAATGTTTACAAGCGCCCTTTCAAGCGTGTTATTTGCAGCAGCAACAGACGAAGGTAGACCTATGCTTACAGGGGTAAAGGTGATAGAGGACGATGGAAAAACCACGTTTGTTGCAACTGATGGATATAGGCTTTCACTTTGCAAAGTACCGCTTCTCATAAATAAACTTTCTGGAGCAATAATTCCCGCCAAGGCACTACTGGAAGTTGTAAAACTTTCTGGAGAAGATAAAACAGAAAAAATGATCCAAGTTGGAGTCGCAGGAGAGCATCAAGCAGGGTTTGTTGTTGGGGAAACAACGCTGCTGACGCGGTTACTTGACGGTGAGTATCCAGGGTTTGAGCGTATTATCCCAAAAAGTTTTACGACACGCGCGCTTATTGAAAAAGAGGGACTATTACGCGCTGTTCGTTCGGCTGCAATATTTGCGAGGGACAACGCAAATATTATTAAATTAACGCTTGATAAGCAGAGAATTATTGTTTCAGCAAATGCCGCTCAAACAGGAAAAAACTCTATTGAGTTAAGTGCGAAAATCGATGGTGATGGGGGAGAAATAGCGTTTAACAGCCGGTTTCTTTTGGATTTTTTAACAAATTTTCCCGAAGACGAGTTCTTGTTCGAAATGACCGGATCGTTGAATTCGGGGGTATTTAAGCCTGCAAAAAGCGACAACTATCTTCATATAATCATGCCTGTTCGTGTAACGTCATAAAAGATTATTGTTACAGCGCAGACACAATTGTTGTAGTGTGAAGAAGAGCTGAGCCTTCTGTTTCCTCTGCAGACCCTTCAAATACAAAAACAGGAACAAGATAATCCTGATGAGTAGAGTAGAAGTATCCAAGCGTAACGTTGGTGATTTTTATATCGCGAGGAACCTCTCCTGTCATAAACTCCTGGTTGCCCTGTTTTGCAAGAGATACGCTCGATAACACCCCTTTATTTGCTCTTAATCGCAAGACTGCCTCGCTATAAGGAATGATCGCAAGACTCTTTTCGGTGCGGGACACATCAGGAAGCATATAGCCCTGTATTTCAGTTATTACATTGTCACCATTAATGCTTGCGGAAAAAACAGGGGAGTTGGCATCATTTAAATAAAAGGGGACACCATCAAGCGTCACGGTGTAATTTAAACGAGTGATAAGCGCGCCCTGCGGGCTGGTTAATTCTGTTGGGTGAGGTTCATCAAAAGAAAAAAACTGCTGACTTAATAATTTTGTGGTAAAAGGCTTTGGGAGAACGGAGAGCGCTGTAAGCACCTCCTCTACGAGTGAAGAATACACGTTTAGATCGTTAGAAACAAATCGACTTGAGTCGCTTGCTGTATGAAAAGCGAATGAAAGCGGATTTTCAGACAGCGTCCCTGATGTTCTCCCAGACGAAAAGCTCGTATATCTCCCCTTTGAGCCAACCACGACAGTAGGGGTGGTTGAAGGGGCATAAAGCGCAAACAGTCGAGCCCGTTCAGATTCAAAATCCCTTATTCGAGTTAGAGAGTAATACCGAACGCTTGTTGGAAACGTTGCGACCACTTCTCCAGAATAGGTAATGAGGTCGCCTGAAAGTGACCGAGGCATAACCGAAGGATTGATTGGCGAAGGAGTTATCACTTGTGCTTGTTGGTTGTTTGAAGGTATAGACGATCGCTGTGTAAGAAAAATTCCAATAAGGAGCAATAAGAGAAGGGTAACTACGATAATAATACGTTTTTTATTCATGTTATTGGCACCCTGGAGGCAGCGGAACGGGCACATTTTGATTTGGTCCTTTGTATCCCCAATGGAGATGAGTTCCGTAGCCTTCGCCACACTTACCCGCTATGCAACCATAAGTATATCCGGTTGTGTCGACATACCCAATAACGGTGCCCGCAGGAATTAATGTGGGTGAACCGGAGTTCGCTGCAACAACGGGCGAAACATCAAGTAAATGAGCATAGTTTGTGCAATATTGTTGTTTTGTGGTGGGGTCGGTGGCAACAAGCACGACATTATTTCCATAACTTGCCGCCTTGTATTGATAAGGTGCATACGAATTTGCGTACGAGGCAACGTATGCGTCATGTGCAGCAACTACAGGAGTGCCTTGTGAGGCCGCAAAATCCCATGCATTGAGAGTTTTATGAGAGCCGCTTGATGTATATGGTCCTTGACTGATAGGAGCACTTACTGGGCATGTAGTAATAGGAGCAACGGGAGAAGTTCCACTCCACACGCAGCTAAAGGTGGTTGCATTAGCAGCAACCTCGTTTACTTCTTGCTTAAGGCTTCGTAAGGAAGCTAAAATGGCGCTCACTTTTGCACTATGCGAAATGAGAGATAAATTAAGCGGGGAAGGAAAAACAAACAAAAGCACAAGGGCGACAATGACGATGATCGAAACCAAAAGCGGCATGTCCTGTCCCATGGGTATTGGGATAGCGGCAGCCCTTCGTGAGCTGGAAAGTTGGCGTGGAATAAAAGGGTTTGTTAAAAAAAACGATGCTGATCGGTCGACAAGCGAGCCAACAGCGTTACTCATGACATTACTGAGAGACCCCAACCCAAACCAAGGTATAAATGAGGCTGTTTTGCGCCCCCGTCTTGCTGATCGTGTTGCAGCAGACTCGGTCACACGAAATATGTCCCACGGAGCAATGTTTGTTGGTAAAAACCCTCTCCCTTTTGGGGATGTGGCACTTGCTCTGGCAAGCTCAAAATAATCGAGCACGCGCTCTTTGGTACCATGAGTAAGTACGGGGTCGAGCGGTCCCCGAAACACTGTAGAAAACACATCGCCAACCAGTGATCGAGCTTGACCGGATCGTGGCTTTTCAGATAATTGACGAGTGAGATTTTGAGATATGTTGGTAAACAACGCGCTGTGCACAAAATTTTCTCCCAGCCGATCAGTAAAGCTTTGGGCGCTTGTCAACATTGACCGAAGCGTGCCGTTTACTTTTTCATGAATGACCATTTCTCGTAGTGGTTCACCCACAAGCGACAACAAACCATCTGCTCCTTGTTGTAGACCCTTTGCCGCACCCTTTGCGTTTGTAGCAGAGAAGAAATTTAATCCACTACCTCTTTCTTGTTTTGTCTCAAGCGACTCTGCAATACGTGCTAATTTATTTGCTCGAGTGAGTGTTTCGGTGTCTTTTTCTGTTGGAGGAGCGCTTAAGACCACATCGACAAACACATCAGGACGCTTCATGTCTATGTCGTCATAGAGCGCAGCAGTGAGTATTGCTGCACGCTTTGTTTGCTGTGTGACGCCTGATATATATTCACCATTTGTCTCAAGCGCCTCAGCAATGTTTGTTTTTAGTTGGTTTGTTTGTTGTTGTGTTAGTTGTCCACCTGTTATTTCATTTGATGCGATAATTAGTTCTGCAAACCTTTCTTTGGTTTGTTTTTGTGTGGCCTCTCCAGATGCCGCGATAAGAGCGCTGTCAGTGATTGTCCCAACACGATCTTCTGAAAGCGTGGGTATGGTTGAGCTAAATCGCGTGACTAAATCATGGACAAATGTGCGCCGCCGCTCTTTTTGATTTGTTATCGAGATTGCAGCCGTTTGTTTTATACGTAAAGAAGCATGTTTTCTTACTTCTCCCATCGCTTTTACTTCGTTTTCCAGGAGCACCTGATCAGGGAGCTGTGATTGGAAATTTGGTAACTCTAATAATTTTTCGGACCCCTGATTGATAATTTCGGTAAATACTTTAATAAGTTCGTTTTCCCCCATGATCTCGGCTTGTCCCAACGTTTCCTTTTGTCCTTCGATAAGTTCCCGAAGGTACGAATATTGACTTGCTGCTGCAATTGCTTCATAGATAGAAATACTTCCCGAAGAAATGTCAGATAGGAGGTTATCGGCGAATTCTCGTAGCGATTGAGGATCATTTGCCATAATGGTTAGCCGGGCTTATTGTTTTGTACTGTTTCTACGGTAAAAATAGGGCGGTTTGATTTAGGAAGCACGGGCGCTTCCTGTGTTGTTTGTTGAGAGGTGTGTTGTACTATAGTCGGTTGAGGCGTTTGTTGCGGAGCTTGACTAGCCCCCGGTTTTTCTGCGAGCGCTTCCTGAGGTCTTGTGGTTGCCACCTCATGTTCTTCTGGGCTTGCTATAACGCGCATGGCTGCATGCGCGGGCCCCGCAAAAAATAACCCCTGTCCTACATCTGCCGCAAGGAGCAGGTGCTTTTCTCCTTCTGACAAATAAAACACTTGGGCTATGGTCTCGATTGCTGCAGAAGACTGTTTTAACAATATTTGCATACTGCTGTTTTGAATAATTGCCTTACCCATTTCTGTAGCAAGGAAGTCTTCAACATCTTGGGTGATAGTCGTAAGCCCAAGGTAATATTTCCTCGCACGTTTGGCGATACCGTATAAAAATTGTGCAGAGTCAGGGTATTTCATGAGATACCACGCCTCATCGACAATGAGTAGTCTACGCCGCTTATTGTATCTAATTTTGTTCCAAATAAAATCGAGAATGAGATACATAGCAATGGGTCGCAGCTCATCTTCTAGGTCGCGGATAGAAAATACCGTAAGCTGATTTCTGATAGCTACATTTGTTTGTTGATCAAATATACCCACAAGGCTTCCGCGCACAAATTTTTCTATACGATCAGCAAGCCCTTTTGCAAGCACCTCTTCCATACCGACAAGCGTTTTGTACAAATCTTCCATAAGTGGTGGCTCTTTTGAGTGGGTAGAGGGGTCAGGGGTAATCCCTTTTTGTTTGTACGTTAATATAATTGCACGATCGAGAAGCGCGTCTTCTGTCGGTGTGAGCCGCCCCATGACCACGCGGAAAAATCCATGAAGCGATAATATTTTTTGACCAAGCTCACTTTCATCATTGCTGCCTCCAGAAAGGAGCGCTAAGTCAAATGGGTTTATTTTGGTAGATGACCCGAAACGAAATCGTATATATTCTCCTCCAAGCGTGTGAGTGAGGTTTTCATACTCATTTTCGGGATCAATAATGATTACTTCAGTGTCAAACATAAGACTTCTCATTACCTCGAGCTTCACCATGTAGCTTTTACCTCCTCCAGACTTACCAAACACAACCGAATTAGCGTTTTCCAAAGTAAATCGATCAAAAATAATAAGCGAATCGTTATGTTCGTTAAGCCCATAAAGAATTCCCTCATTTGCTGTAAGTTCACTTGTTGTGAACGGAAACGTGGTAGCAAGCGAAGTTGTGTCCATGTTTCGTGTTACTACCAATCTGTCTTTCCCCGTAGGAAGTGTTGTTTTTAATCCTTCTTCCATCTGGAGAATGGCTTTTTTGGTGACGATAAGCAGAGATCCAAGCGTTGCCTCTACCTGTTTTGTTGCTTTGTCGAGATCTTCACGAGTTTTAGCGGGGATAGTGACATACAGGCCAAATTGAAAAAATCGTTCAGAGCCCTTTGCTAATTCCTGCTGGAGCGCTAACGCGTCTTCCAGTGCAACTTGTACCGAGGGTTCAATAACCCGTCCGCGTTTGAGATCTGACTGTATAGTAGCTTCCATTTCTCCAACTTTTCGCTTTAGGTTTTCAAGAATTTCTTCACTTCTTGTGGGATATATATACATAGAGATATCAAGCGTGTGATTAAACGATATAAGTGGTTCAAGCCAATTTGCGGAAACAAATCGTGGATAGCCAGCCACAAAGAGCGTACGGTAATACCAATCTCCAACCTTGAGAAGATCAAAATCCACCTCTATGGCTGGTGGCGCAATGACGTCAGTAACGGTTAAGGGTTTTTGTCGTAATGATGCAACTCCGCCTTTCGGTAGAGGGGGAGACCCCATCATTTTTCCTAGTAGCGAGGCGATGTTATTTTTTGAGTTAGACATTTGATTCCTTTCCAAGGTTTAACATAGTGACATCAGGAGGGGGATTCCCCGGGTTATACATACTAAAAAATAACTTTACAAGCGCATCAGAATTAAGTTGTACTGCATGTAGCCCAACGCGAGCGAGTAGTCGCACCAAGTGATCTTTTTTGGGAAGAAGCACGGTTTGTGCTCGATCATAGATATATGATTTTTCGTATGGAAGGCCACCCTTTTTTGGTCCAAATAAAAGGGTAGAGGACACGCCGAGTTCTATACTGGAAAACGGAAGAACGATATAGAACTTTTTGTCGAGCACATCTTTTTCTTTTACCATAGACGCAACAAATAGCCGGTATCCGTGGATGCTTTTAGTGAGTTTTGGGTTTTTTTGTCGCGCCTCCTGATCCTCGAGAAGCTTAAGGTATGCCGAGATGTCTTTATGCTTTGTTTGAATAAGAATTTGTATAGGAAACGACAGCGAATTAAGAAGCCCTGCATAGGCGTAAATTATCGAGTCCTGTTCTTTTTCAGAGAGGAGACCAAAGTTGACCGCTGTTGTGGCAATAACAAGTGACACTGACCCATCAGCAAACATGACGAGATCACGATCAACATCCACAATCTCTGTAAATACTTGTGTCGATGCGCGTATAGGTGTAATTGGTTCTGCCATAATATTAGACGGATGTTTTTCCAAAAATTTCTTGTGCAAGCTTTTCGCGGGTCAACACTTTTTCGCTTTTTGCAATTATTTCAAGCACAGGAACAACCGTGCCATTGAGGGTAATCTGCACGCGGGTGAAGGTGAATCTTCCTCGCGGATCTTCTATTTCTACAAAATATATGCCACTCGTAAGTGGCGTTGACGCGGCAAACTGTCCAAGTTTATTTGTTTTGAGCGCGCGCATAGGTACACCCTCTCCGTTTGTTACTGTTACGAGAATGCCGGGAAGCAAATTACCAGCGTCATCTTTGACGAGTCCCGTAATTACGTTTGGCGCGTTAGTAAGTCTTGGGAGACCAACCTTTACCGCACCTTCTTGGGTAGTGATCACGTTAACGGTTCCCCGTGAGGGTGTCGCGAGACTTTCATCTCTAGATGTGGCTGCTCTTGGAGACACTGGTTGAGGTGGAGCCTCGTGACGCTTGAGCGCAACCAGTTGTTCTTCCGTATTCGTTTTTGCTGCAAGCGTTTCGGTAAGCTGTTTTTGTAATTCAAGCACGCGGTCCTCGGTCATAGTTTTTGTCGCGAGTCGCGCCTCGAGTGTTGCGAGCGTTTCCTCAAGTTGTTTAATTTTTTTCTGCATATCTTCATTTATTGCGTTTACTGGAGGCGCAGTTGTGGCTTGTTGTGGTGCCTCAATGTGTTGACCGGTCACAGAAGGGACAGGTCGAGGAGCGGGAGCTGGAGCAGCAGGAGGGGGAGTGGGGCTCGATGGTTGTGCCGGAGCCGCTATGTGTTTCGGACGAAAAAATGACATGATTTCGTCAATGAATGACGCGTGTGGTTTTGATACATGGGGCACGTTCTGCGAAGGGGTGTGGGGCACATGCTGGACACCAGTACTTCCTGCTTGAAACAAATCAGAAAGCGCGCTTTTTGTGCTTGTTTGTGATGGCACAGTTGACGGTTTTGCAAGCGGCGGCTGCACGGGTGCAGCAGCGGGCGCAGATGCGGGCACAGCGCCTGCCGTCTTCGGTGAGACTTGTGGTGGTGGCACTTTGGTAGCCGGTGGTGTCGTTGGCGCTTCATGTGACCAGATATATTGCGTGGGGTTGTAGATGCTTTTAAAGAATGAAAATACCCACACATCCATAGGGCGCTCCTCAATCGGTATAAAAGCAAACCCGATGCCCAAAAACGCAAACGCTCCGGTAAGTGGCCACGTGATAATGAAAGGGAGGGGTAATTTGTATGCGATAAACGCAAGAATTGCGCCAGCACACAGATAGCCAAATTGTTTTAGCGTCATGTCACCGATCAGTCGAAACTGAAAGGTTGTCACATTTTGAGGGACAGGATGTTGTTCCATGCACTCATCATTGTAGTGGGAAAAATTAAGACGTTCAATAGCACAAAGCGCATCAGGACTGTGAAAACTCTACTTTTAGAGTTTTCACGAATGAAAAAAATAATCTATGATAAGATAGCCTCATGAGCGTTTCATCGGTAACGCTATTAGAAATTCAAAATGCTCGAGAGAGCGAGGAGTCCCCACTTGCGATGGAGCAGGTGTTTGCCGCTCTGGGAAGTGTTGGTGGCCACCAAAACATTTTTCAACGTCTTTTTGGCGGAGGTCATGCTCAACCCTCACATTTTAGTTTAGAAATAGTTTCAGTTAACAGTCGTATCCATTTTTTTCTGGCGGCCCCAGATGCACTTCGTGAGTATCTTGAAAGTCAGCTTACTGCCCAGTATCCGAGACTTCTTATTACAAAAACTTCTGATTACATGGAGCATTTTTTTACGCTCCCTCACGCGGTGGGACAGTTAGTGTACGGAAATAGCTTTTATTTGCCCCTCAAAACCTACAAGGACATAAAAGACTTAGATATTCTTTCTGGCGTGGTGGGGCAGTTTGCAAAGTTACCACCCCAAGAGGCAATAGCGCTTCAAATACGGGTAGCTCCTGCGGGGAGCGGGTGGCAGCGATCTATTGCCGCCATGATCGCAAAAGGAGTGCCAGACCCAAACTCAACAGTTGGGCGAACCAAACAGCATCCACACGCTCGACTTATGGAAACAAAAATGAATCAGGTGGGATTTTCTGCGGCAGTGCGACTTGTTGCGGTTGCACAAACTGAAGATCGTGCCCGGCAAGTGTTACACGCCTCTGCAGGCACATTTGGGGTATATACATCCGGAGAAGGGAATAGTCTTGTATTGTCTGAGCCACAGTTTTGGCAAAAGAAAAAATTTGAACAATCGTTTTTGATTCGAGGAGACTATCTTCGTCCGCGATTTCAGGTATTGGGAGCAAGCGAACTTTCCTCTCTGTGGCACCCACCAGGTATAGGGCTTTCTATGATTAAAAACATTCATTGGGGGGCGCATCTTTTGGGCGAAGCCCCTGCCAATTTGCCGATAGTAACTGATGATCAAGAGGAAAAACGAAAAATTAATTTTTTTGCAAAAACGGAATACAAAAACACTCCCACCACCTTCGGTATTAAAAAAGAAGACAGAAGGAAGCATGTCTACGTTATCGGAAAAACTGGCACTGGTAAATCAACGATGATTGCAAATATGGCGATAAACGACATGAAAAACGGTGAAGGTATGGCTGTCATTGATCCACACGGAGACCTTTGCGACATTTTGTTAAATTATGTGCCGTCAAACCGAACGAATGATGTCGCATACCTCGATCCATCTGATACAGAAAACCCATTTTACTTAAATCCCTTGGAGGTGAAAAATCCCGCATATAGGGAGTTAATTGCTTCAGGGATCGTGTCTATATTTTACAAGTTGTATCACATGAGTTGGGGCCCAAGGCTTGAATATATACTCCGGAACACTATTCTTACCCTTACACATGTGCCGCAATCTACATTTCTTGATATACCAGAGCTTCTTACAAATGAGCGCTTTAGGGAAAAGGTGGTCGAAAAGCTTGACGATCGGGTACTCAAGAATTTTTGGCTCAACGAATTTAATAGGTTGTCACCACAATTAAAAAGTGAGTCAATTTCACCGATACTTAATAAAGTCGGGCAATTTCTTTCTTCAAAAACTATCAGAAACATAGTAGGACACCCAACATCAACGATTGATTTGGAGCGCATGATGAATGAAGGGAAGATAGTGATAGTCAATCTTTCTCAGGGAAAACTTGGGGAAGATAGTAGTGCGTTGTTGGGAGCGATGATAATCACAAAAATGCAGCTCGCTGCGATGAATAGAGTATATACATCCGAAGAGAGTAGACGGGATTTTTATCTCTATGTCGATGAATTCCAGAATTTTGCTACACAATCGTTCATAAAAATTTTATCTGAAGCAAGAAAATATAGATTAAATCTTACGCTCGCAAATCAATATATTGGCCAGATTGACGAGGACGTACAGAAAGCAATTTTTGGTAACGCAGGATCAATAGTATCCTTTGCTGTCGGAGCCGCTGACGCGAGACTTTTGGGGCGTGAATTTGGTGAAAAATATGAAGAGGCGGAGCTTGTGGGACTTGGGAATTTTCAAATAGTGCTAAAGCTTTCTATCGATAACCAGACGTCAACACCGTTTTCGGCGGTTACGCTGCCATTACCAAAAAGTCGCAACGAGCACCGTGAGACGGTAATTCGGGTTTCTCGCGAACGTTACACAAAAAAGGTACAATAAGCCCCTATATGAATATAGGACTGTTGGGAGGCGCCTTTAATCCTCCGCATTTTGGTCACCTCATGATCGCCCGCCAAGTGCTGGATTTTACGAATACCGATGAGGTGTGGTTTTTGCCTAATTTTGGCCAAATTCCACCAAAACCGGTAGCGAAGGTTTCCGACAGGCTTGCTATGACAAAGCTGTTGTCGATGCCAAAAACCCGCGTGTCTACGATAGAGATAGATAACGCGCTCGATGGAGATACGATTAACCTGCTTCCACATTTACCCAAGGAACACAATTTCCGTTTTATTATTGGTTCAGATCAACTTCCAACGTTTCATTTGTGGGGGAGATGGCAGGAGTTGCTTGCTGCTATGCCGTTTTTGGTGTTTCCAAGATATGGATTTCCCAACGAGCCCATGTATCCGAATATGACACTGGTGACAAATGAGTTGCTTGTGGGAACAAACATTTCATCAACCAAAATCCGCAAGCGGGTGGAGCACGGATTATCTATAGAGGAATTTGTGCCCCAAAGCATTGCGTCATACGTAGCGTCTCATAAGTTATATCGATAAGCTCCCTTGTTCTTCACGAGGTGACAGGATAGAATTATGGTAAGCGCGTTTCTTGCGGAGCGCGGTTATCGTGTAATTTTATTTAGCCTATGGCAAATGAGGAGCTTTTTAAACGATTAAGTGAAGCTGCTAAGAAAGCGGCTGAGAGTGGCGGGCAACCAAAGCCTCCAGATGCGCCTGTGCCACCCGAGACCCCACTACCAACAGAAGCGCCTGAGGTGAAGCTTGGAGAGGAACTAAAACAAAGTAACGATAAGGCGATAAGCAGGGAGAGAGCGGCCAGCCTTGCCGCAAAGCTTAAAGAAGTGACATCGGAAACCACAAAGCGCCTTGTGGGAAGCGAGATTGATTTTCCAACAGACGAACGAGTGTTTTCTGTTATTGAATCCCTCATTGCCGCAGACGAATCACAGCTTGCTGATCCGGAATATATGCGTGGCATCGGACAGCAGTTGGTAACGTTGGCAAAAGAGTCAGGCTTAACAAGTCCTACTGCAGTTGAGGCTAGGAGGTATTTACGGAAAATTGTTGCTGAATATCCAAGTTTAGCCGATCTTCAATATGAGGCGGTGCCGGTTATCCAGGGGGGCTCGGACAAATCAGATGAAGAAATACAAGATGAAGCACCGGTCGATAAAGATCCGGAACTGACGCAAGAGGTGAGTAGATTATTTGACGAAACTGCTGACGCAGATTTAAAGGATACAGTTATTGCATCTGATTTGCAGGAGCTTCAGTATCGTTTCCGTGTTGATCCAGGAGCAGCTTATGACAGCAGACTTACTGATGATGCAGTGCGGCGCATGGTGGAAAAGGGAAGGCGTGAAGGGCTTGATCAAAAGTTGGTGCAGAAAGCGGTGGAGCGGGTTCGTTATTTTGAGCGGTTTACCGATTTGCGGCATCAAAAATATCAGGAAAAACTCCGTGGTGGACGTAGCGTAGCATGGTCAGAAATAATGGATAATTCCCCGCAGAAGTCGTTGCATGAGCCAGACGATGTGTTTACTGATTTCCGCTCTATGCCACCTGCTGATGTCGAAACAATAATTCAGGGCGATGAGGGAGAGGCAAAATGGTATTTCGATTTTATTGACCAGATTTATTCCATGGGAAGGGAAGAGACCCGACCAAGCTTGACGCATGAACAACGTTTCCAGGAATTTAAAGATTATCTCGTATGGAAATATGGAGGCGAATACCATATTGCCGTACAAATGTACCAGAAGCATTGGGATAGCCGCGGACAGTATGAGTATGCAGTTAAGGGACTAATGTATAACCCTGGTGACGTGAAAGACAGGCTAAAAGCAATGTCTTTGTTGCAAGGAGCAGATCTTGATCATCTTTATAAAAATTTTGATCACTCAAACGAAGCATACAGTTTGTACGAGCACGTGCTGTTTGAGCTTATGGCAACGAAGCGCGCCAAATATGGGGAAGCGATTAAGTATTTACGTGAAGATGTGACGTGGAATGGAAAAATGATGAAACGCGAAGACATCCTTAAAGAGCTTAAGGCAAAACAGCGCATGGAAGGTTACGATCCCGCAAAAGGGAAGACCCAAAGCCCACTTTCTGTTGAAGACCAGCGGTTGATGCACGAAATACAACAGCAGATGGATTTGGCAGCAGAAGGCGTCATGTTGTGGGATGACGATGTACAAAGTTATACAGAGCTACACATTACGCTTACAAAACTACGAAATAGTCGTGAACAGCTTCTGAAAAAGAAGAGCGCGGGTACCGCACTTACCGAAAAAGAAGCAGACCAGTTAAGTGAAATAGATAGGCTGTATCAGATTTATTCGCATCGGGAAGAAATGCTTAACGAAAATTTCACTCAGGAGCTTTTGGAAACACGAGGGCTTTCTCCGGTTGATATTGAGGTTCGAAAACGATTGGTGGGCTACCTTAAGGCGCAGCACCCAGAAGATCCTAACTATAAACCCGCTGAATACGAGGTTCGTATGGCGCTATGGGCATCGCGTACCGCTATGATTGGCTCAGGAAGAATGGCGATGATAGGAGCTATGATGTCGGTGCCTCCTTCGGTTGAATATGGGACATCATCAGGGAAGCACGTCATGAGAGCGCCAGCGTTTGAAGATATTCAGCGCATATTTAATCCGGAAGTATTTGCTTCTCGATTTAATATTGGTGGTGATATGGGTATCACCGCGCGGAGTATATTCCGCAAAAACTTAATGAGAACGAAAGGGATTAATCCTAAAGAGCCAGGATGGTTCAAGAAAATTTCTGGTGCAGCAGAAAGTTTGGGACGCAAATTTAAACTGACAAAAACAAAAGAGTGGCACGAAGCGAAGCATCATGAGCACGATAAGCAGCGGCAGCAATCAATGGAAGCGTGGGAGTTTGCCGAGGATGCAACAGGCATTTCGTTTAGTGAGTTGCTTGGTCCCGGATTTATGGCAAGCGGAGGGTTTTACGATGGAACTGCATGGCGTTTAGAAAAAGGCGTGGCAGATGAACTTCGCGGCAAGATGTTGAGTCTCAAAAAGTTGCCGGAAAACGCAGCGCTTTTGGATAACCAGGCGCTTTCTATACAACTTCTGACTGCAGGAAACGCGGCAGAGCGAAAACCAATTCTCGATCGTATGCTTCGGAGAAACCCTTCGAAGTTTTTGGAGCTACTAGAGGAGGATACGGAGCGGATACTGACAAAAAATAACGTAACACACGAAGAGTGGAAGAAGTTTAAAGAAGCACTTTCTTTGGCAGAGCTAAAGATGGCCCATGAGAAAGATTGGCAATTTGCGCGGGTAGACCTCGCAGAGAAAAAAGATTTTGATGCTCTAGTTGTGCCGTATCTCAACATACTGAAGCTGGACCCTGCGCGCAGTGAAAGCCTGCGGCAAGTGATTGTCGATATGCAGGCGGAAATATACCGCGGTCGCAAGGTAGACGCTTCTGGAGGTACATTCAACAACAAAATGGACGCTATTGCCGCGCTTAAGCTTCCACTTACCATGAGCTTGACTGACTTTGATTGGAAAGAATCGAACTTTTATCAGCTTGGTACCGTTGCCATGCACCGCCGTATTCGAGATGTTGGCGCACAGATGCGCGCCCGAGACGGCATGCTCGGTTTTTTCTCGAATGAGGAAATGGTGCTTTCACCAAATGACTATACAAAATCACTTCAAAAGATGATGGAAGTGCGAACGGCTATCGTTGACTACTCAGGGCCAGACGCGGCCGAAGCAACGGTCAAGGAGTTGATGAGAGTGTTTTTTGATATGAATAGACATCGGAGCTTGGGGAGTATTGCGTGGATACCTGGACTTACCGGATTACTGCAACATTGGGAGCCGGACTTTCGTGGCTTAGAGAATAACAAAATTATGCAACTTCTTATTGGAAAAGAGAGATGGAAACACCTAGCGAAAGAGAAAATCGCTCATTGGCCGCATTCGGTTGCTGAGGCGATTTCATATTCTACGAAGTTTACCGGTTCGCACGGCAATGTGTGGGATGAGGCAAAGATGGCAGAAATACTCCATACAGCTCATGATATGGGGCTATTTATTAATCACCCAGAGTATCTCAAAGATTTAGAAAAGGAGTTTAAAACAGGCGCAACCCATCGATTAACTGCATTGTACCGGAAGTATTGGTGGGTTGTTATTGCGGCAACACTTGCTATAGCAATCGAACGGGCCACAAAAGAACAAGAGGGTGGTGGCGGAGGACATTAATTTACCCTTCTTTCTATTTACGAAGTATTGAAAAAAAATGACGCGAGTTGTGGTTAGTGACCGCCCCCGCCAGTGATAGAGCTTAATCCTTTATCTGCTCCCTCACGAGCAATCTGCATCGGAGATCTCGCCTCAGGCTTGTGGCGGAATGCGCTGGCAATAAAGCTTGCCTGGTAGCCAAGGTTAAACAGTGTGCCAACTCCGGATCCCAGCGGACCAACGATCGGCCCAATTCCTCCTGGCACCACCGGTTCAGCTTTGAGCGATTTCTGTAGCCCAGCAACAATAGTCGGGATAACCATAAGCATGCCCAGTCCTATAAGACCTGCCATGCCATATGTTCCTTCTCCCGTTGAAAGGAGTGGTGGAGCCCAAATAGATGTTGCATTGTCTTGAGAAGTCAGCACAGCCGTAATAAGAAGCAGTAGTACGGTAATAGGGAACACGAGTATTTTTGATAACAGATTTCGGAACCACGAGTTAAATGCGTTTGTTCCGGGAATTGCTTCCATCATCAGTTGGAACGGTGCGGTAAGGAGCGCGATGATAATGTTGATATAGGCGTCCAAAAGCATAAAGATGAGCCTGATGACACCAAATAGCAAGATAATAAGAAAAATAACAGCAAGAAGTACGGGTCCGCTCGTTAACCCCAGGAGTGCTCCTCTTAAGCCAAACATATATCCAATGACTCCGGGAACTACTGTCCAACCTGCAACCTGGAGTGGGTCATTTTGAGTAATCATCGTTCCGATGTCATCATACGCCTGGAAACCGCTGGCAAAAAAGAATCGTAGCAGTCCGCTAATCCCGCCGTTTAAGAGTAGTCCCGTGGCGTTTTCCGGATCCGATGTTGTCGAACCAGCGGTAAAGCTTGGCGGCAGCAAATCAATGTTGAGTGTTGTCGCGAGGCTCAAAAGTTTTCCGAGATTTCCCCCTGATGCGCTGTCGACTGCAGAGGCAGAGAGTACAATAGCAAGATACATAAGATCGATCATTGCCCCTACAATGGCATAAGAGAAGGTAACAAGTCCGAGTGCGATGACAATTCTTGGGATGGCGTTTTGGACGGTGACTACTGTCTTTGGGTCAATTTTTTTTCTAAACATGACCATAAAACCTACTACAATAATAATTGCAGCAAGCAGTGCGTAGGCGATGTTGCGAAATGTTTTCCATAGCGGCAACATGCTTTGCAGTCCGGAAAACCCTATACCCTGTGCTTCGGCTTTGCGGGGAATAAATCCGAGGGTTCTTCCGACATCCGCAATATACTCCGAGCTTCTTGCGGGGGGGTGCTGATACATCGCGAGCGTGCTTCTTGCCATGCCTGCGAGCGCACTTTTTTGGTAGCTAAGGCCGATCGGACAATCTGGATATGCGGCATCACAAAGTCCGCGAAATCCAACAAGAAGCTGTACTTGAGCTATGGTGGATGTGCCGGCATCGCCAACCTGTTTGTTGAGCGCTCCGACTTCAGCGGCTTTCATAAAGCCCGCAATGACACAGTTTACGTCCATAAACCAGGTTGCGTCATCGCACTCACTCGCAGTACTCGTGCCACTGTCCGCCTCTGCTCCTTGTGCCATAGCGGGGGTTGGTATAGCAAGAAATACCGCGAGGGCAAGGATAAGTCCCCAAATATAAGTTTTGATGCGCGACATATTGTAATTATCCCGGATAAAATCCGGTAAAGTCAATCTATTGGGTTATAGTAAAATCAGTAACTGTAACCCCAGTAAATTTTTCTATCGTGAGAATGATAAGGTAGGCGACTGACATAAGAATAATTCCAGCGATGGCTTGCGTGACTGACCCTTTCGCTGCCTCCAGTTTTTTTTGATCTCCTGCGGAAAACAAAAAGTTAAATCCACCCACGAGAAGCATAATAAATAAAGCGACAGCGCCTAACGATACCACCGCACGGATGACTCCGGTAACAAGAGGAACAATACATTGAATAGAGGCAACACCTTCGGCTCCCGGTATGTTTGCACACGCGTCAGAGTTCATACTGCTATTATACGAGCATCAGAAGAGAGGTGACAAGCACGCTTTTCTGTTTTACGTTTTAGTATGGCTTTGGAAAATTAATCGAGCCGCCAATGATCTGAACGCCCAAGAAGTTTTGGACGAGTGTCATAATAGCCCACGCTGCTCCAACGATAATAAGACCTACGATAGCATGGGTAATTTTATTCCGTGCCTCTTCCATTCCAGCCTTATCACCACCTGAAGTGATCCATTTAATACCTCCCAAAATGAGGTAAAGAAAAGCCAAAAGCGCTGCGATAATAAGCACAGTGCCGACAAGCGCACTGATAAGTTTACCGATATCGGTAATTTTGATGGAGTCTGGCTGCTTAATATCTAAGGCGGCTTGGGCAAATACTTTGTTCATAAATGAATCCTTTCGTCAAATCAATACAAGCTTTATTATACCATTACTTACCATTTTTGCGCAACAAAATAAGATTTGTCAATCCCTAGTTAGTGATTGTTGGGATGGGAAGATTGGGAAAATCAATGCCGATAAAGTTACCAACGATCATCATAACTGCCCAAGATGCTCCTACGACAATGAGACCAACCAAGGCATTGGTAATTTTGTCACGCGCAGATTGAAGTTTTGTTTTGTCACCACCACTTGTTACCCAGTCAAATCCTCCGAGTATCATATAAAGAAGAGTAGAGATAAACGCCAAGATAAGAAATACACCCACAAGCGAGCTGATAAGTGAGCCGATGGCAAGTGGCCCTGCTTCGTTGCCGCCCTGTCCTAAACTACCGGGAAGAACGGGGTTGACGATTTGTGCGAGGTTTTTGTTCATGTTTATTGATTCGGACTTAGCTGTTCGAGTAATCCGGATGGGTCAGACAAAGTAAAGTCAAAACCAAAGAATGTACTGGCGAGCGCAAGTATCGCCCAACCCGCAACGACCACGATAAGTCCGACAAATGAATTGGTAAGCCTGTCTTTTGAGCTTTGAAGCTTTGATTTGTCGCCGCCTGCGTTAATCCAGTTAAATCCGCCAATAATAAATTGGAACAAAAACCATATACCTGCGGCTACTGTCATAATGCCAATGACAGAGGAAACAACTTTAGTGATACCTGTAAGTCCATCACCCGGTGCGTCTCCAAACGGACCAAGTCCTTCACCGCCAATTTTTCCTAATTCAAGCGCTAAGTGTTTCATATTATTCGTTTGGTCCGTAAATAGTTGGGTTGAGGATAAAATCTGCGCGTCCAAAAATGAGGTATCCGAACAGTGAGGCTATCGCAAATGATCCGACAATGATGATGAGGCCTAAAAGCGATTGCCATATACGGCTCCACGCCTCGGTAAGTTTTTTGCTGTCTCCCGCGGCGTTCATATAGTTGTATCCGGCGATGATGAAGTTAAAGAGCGCATACACTCCCGCGGCGACAAAAGCTAGGCGGAGAATATTGGTGATAAACATGCCGACCGCGCCGGTTTGTATGCTGCCATACCCGGTATTAGAAAGCGGGCTTTCTATTGATCCTACGATGTCTCCGACTTGTGCCAATACTTTCATACTATGATTATTGCGGGCTAAGTATATTAAGACCGGTGATGACTTCTATGATTTGTATAATCCAAAATGATCCCAATACAATAAGAAGTCCTGCTATCGCGCCGGTAAGCGCTGTCTTGCCCTGTTGCGCTTTTTTCGCATCTCCCGCGGCTACTATAACGTTAAATCCGCCGAAAATCAACAAAATGAAGCTTAAAATACCCGCAAGCATGAAGGCGTTTTTTACGATAGCTGTCACCAGCATGCCGAAGTTGGTCAAATTCGGATTAGGCGCTAACTCCTGTAATGACTGGGCAAACACGCGTTCAAGCATACGTTCTGATTTAAGTGTAAGGAATTTGCCCGGGTCAGTCAATTATGCTAAAGTAACCAGACGTTTCCATGAATGACGCAACGCTTATTGCCCGACTATTTGCTCATGACCGGCGAGCGGCCGCAGCATTTTATCAGCGCTATGCCCCACAGTTGCGCCGCCATATCCTTTCAAAGATAAAAACAGAAGAGGATGCGGAAGAGGTTTTGCAGGATACGCTTTTTTCTTTTTTGGAAGGGCTCAGAGATTTTCAGCAGAAAAGCAGTATACGTACGTATCTTTTTTCCATTTGTCACCACAAAATAGTCGATTACTATCGAAGGAAAAAAATAGGACATTTTGTGTTTTCTCAGATGCCGCAGCTTGAAATGCTCGTGTCTCCACTTTTGAGCCCTGAAGCAGAGCTAGATGCAACACTTGTCAAAGAAAAAATACGAAGAGTATTAGGACGTATGTTACCCGTTCATCGGCAGGTATTGATGCTGAAATATCTCGATCATGTGTCGGTGGAAGACATAGCCGCGCGTCTTTCTATCACATTTAAAAGTGCGGAATCTCGATTATTTCGCGCGAGACGTGCATTTGTTGAATTGTTCATATCTTTATAGAGAGTATTATGAGTGACACAACCTATCAAAAATTTGTAAAACGCTGGGAAGAAGTGACCGATATACCCCCACAGACATTGGGACCGCTTACTGGAGTATATAAACAAATTACAAAGCGACTGAAAGTAATGCCATGGCCATGGTTTGTCGCGGCAAGCATCGGCTTTGTCCTGGCATTGTATGTTCTTGTCGGATCAACGATTACTATCCTCACGAGCCTCCTTCAGGGCGGATTTTAGTGTTTTTTAGGATTAAACAACGCAGAGTAGCGCGGGTTTTTTGTGTTTCCTTGCGACTAACGTATATGGACTTTATTGGGGTACTTGCTGTGGACGCTGTAGCGTTTGGTCGTACTGTGACGGGTTTAATTACCCGTCCATATGAAACTTACAGGAGAATTATTAAGCACGGGAAGGCAGGCGAACTTGTCTTTGTTGCTGCCGCTATGGTGCTCTATTTTAGCTTGGCGAGCCTTGTCAAAATAGCTTCTTTCCGGCCGTTTTTATTGACGCAGCAATTTGCGTTATTATTTTGGGCGGCAACAAGCGGGGTGCTTCTTTCGGTTGGGTGTATTTATGTAGCAAGTAAATTGCTTCGCGTAAAAACTGCTTTTGTGACCATACTCCTTGCGTGGTCCTATACACTTATCCCCACCATTTTATGGTTTCTTACCACATCGCTTTTATACCTTATTTTACCTCCTCCTCGTACAACGAGCGTGCTTGGGGTAATGTTTAGCTTATTGTTTTTGATATTCAGCGCGACACTTTTGTGGTGGAAAGTAACATTGTGTTATCTTACTCTTCGATTTAGCCTAAAGCTTGATTTAGTGAAAAGTGTGGTGGTCGCGCTACTGTGTGCTCCGGTGCTTGCGTGGTGGACCATATACATGTATCGATGGGGAGTATTTAAAGTACCATTTTTATGAACATCCGCGATTACCCAACTGTTTTGAAGCGGCGGGAGGCTTTGGAAAAAAAGCTTTCCGTTTCACTTGATCATATCGGTTCGTTTTCGCTTGACGAAAAGACCGCAAGCACAAGACATTGCGAAAATATGATTGGTGTTGCACAGGTGCCGATGGGGATTGCCGGACCACTGACGTTTTTTACGTCACAAGGAAGGCAAGTTACTCATTACCTCCCGCTTGCCACAACAGAGGCGGCGCTTGTGGCATCGGTAAGTCGAGGATGTAAAGCAATTACTGCAAGTGGAGGCGCCACAACCGATAGTCATAAGGCAGGAGCTACGAGAGGCCCGGTGTTTAAGGTGAAGAATTTAGCGGAGAACAAGAAATTACAAGGGTATTTAGAGGTTAATATGTCACGTTTGAAACAGGTGGCGGAGCAAACATCTCACCATCTCACGCTTGCGCATGTGAGTTCGCAGGGGGTGGGTCGGTATCGGTATGTGCGATTTGTTTATGACACACAGGATGCAATGGGGCTAAACATGGTTACTATTGCGACCGATGCCATTTGTAAGATTATTGAGGAGGAAACAGGAGCTGAGTGTATCGCGCTTTCAGGAAATTTTTGTGTTGACAAGAAACCGTCATGGAAAAATTTTATTGAGAACCGTGGTATTAAGGTGTGGGCAGAGGTGGTGCTTACCGAAGCTGTGCTTCGGGACGTGCTAAAAACTGACGCAAAGCGCGTGTATGAGACATGGCTTTCGAAATGCATGATGGGAAGCGCAATGAGTGGATCGATGGGATTTAATGCGCAATACGCAAATATCATTGCAGCGCTTTTCATTGCGACCGGTCAGGATCCCGCACACATCGTAGAAGGAAGTATAGGAATTACCACTGCGGAGGTGCTCAATGAAACCGATCTTTACATGAGTATATATTTACCTGATCTTATGGTGGGAACAGTCGGAGGAGGCACAGGACTTGCAACACAAAAAGAAGCATTGGGAATTTTAGGAATCACAGGTGGAACAAATGGGAAAGGCGCTCTTTATTTAGCTGAAATTATTGGCGCAGCAGTGTTGGCGGGAGAAATTTCGTTGTTGAGCTCTTTGGAGCAGGGCACACTTGCGAGCGCACATAGTAAGCTCGCGCGAGGAAAAATTATATGATTGGTATCGTTTCGTATGGTTCATATATACCACGCTGCCGTATTCCTATTGCGGATATTGCTCGCGCATGGAAAAAAGACGGAGAGGAAGTGGTTCGTTCATTGGGGCTTACCGACAAATCGGTGCCTGCATTTGACGAAGATGCCGCAACGATCGCCATCGAAGCTGCGCTATCATGTTTTACTCCATTTCATGGAGACCCTACTGATGTAGATGTGTTATTTGTGGGAAGCGAGAGTCATCCATATGCAGTAAACCCAACATCAACGATTGTCGGAGAACTATTAGGATTAGGAAACACCTATCTTGCTGCTGATTTGGAATTTGCTTGTAAGGCAGGAACTGCTGCCATGCAGGCAATTGCTGGTTTAGTTGCTGCAGGACATGCAAAATATGGCTTGGCAATCGGCGCCGATACCGCACAAGGGAAGCCACATGATTTTTTGGAGTATACTGCTGCTGCAGGCGGCGCTGCATTTTTATTGGGAAGTGAGCATGTTGCGGCGAGACTGTTAGGAGATACATCATACTCATCTGACACCCCTGATTTTTGGCGGCGTGACGGTATGCGCTACCCATCGCATGCAGGTAGATTTACCGGTGAGCCCGCATATTACAGCCATGTCTTAGGAGCTGCTGGACGATTGTTAGAAATGACGGGTACTACCGCTTCTGATTACGATTATTGTATTTTTCATATGCCAAACGGAAAGTTTCCGAGGGAAGTAGCGAAGCGTTTAGGGTTTTCCCGAGAACAACTTCAACCGTCACTACTCGTTGATCATATTGGGAATGCATACAGCGCAACCACCATGCTTGCTCTTGCCGCAGTGCTTGATATCGCACGCCCTAACCAAAAAATATTTATGGTTTCTTATGGTTCTGGCGCGGGAAGTGACGCATTTGTGTGGGAGACAACCAGCGAGTTAAAAAAAATACAACAGGTAAGAGCAAAAAATACATTACTGGTAGCTGACGCCATCAGGAACAAAGCGTATGTTGACTATGTTCAATTTTTGAAATTGACACACAAACTATGAAAATTTATGTAAACGGTGCTGTCACGACACAGTTTGGCGAATTATGGGGGGTTTCACCCCGATCATTGGCGCGCGGTTCGGTAGAAAGTGCGTTAAAAGATGCAGGAATTGAAAGCGGCCAGGTGGAAGCATTGTTTGTTGGCAATATGCTCTCTGGTATGCTTGGTGGTCAAGAACATTTGGGAGCATTTTTTGCAGAGGAGCTTGGGTTATCAGTCCCTGCATTTAAAGTGGAAGGCGCATGTGCATCGGGCGGATTAGCGCTTCACAATGCAGTTAACAGCTTGCTTTCAGGACAATATGCTACCGTTGCGGTGTTAGGGATTGAAAAAATGACTGATCATAAGCCTGAGGATGTAGCAACAGCACTGATGGGGGCAGGGAGTGAGGAGGAGCGAAGCGCTGGAGCAACATTTCCCGGGTTGTATGCAATGCTTGCTCGTATGCATATTCAAGAATTTGGAACGACTGAGGAGCAACTTGCCGCTGTGGCTGTCAAAAATCATTATCACGCAAGTCTTAATCCAAATGCTCAATTTCACAACCTGCTAACAGTCGAACAGGTCATGGGTAGTAGTAAAGTGGCAGATCCATTGAAGCTTCTCGATTGTTCACCTATTTCAGATGGGGCTGCAGCGGTGATACTGAGCTCGAAAAAAGCAAAGGGTAGTGTTGAAATTGCCGCGTCTGTCGTTGCGACTGATTCATTGGGGCTCGCACAGCGAACACACTTAACCCAACTGACGTCAACTCAGAAAGCAGCCCAAAAGGCATACCATATTGCAGGGATACGTGCGGATGACGTGCGCGTGGCAGAGGTACACGATTGTTTTACCATAGCCGAAGTACTGGCGATGGAAGATTTGGGCTTTTTTCCGAGAGGGGAAGCTGCGGTTGCGATTGAAAAAGGAGAGACGAGACTAGGTGTATCGACTCGTGTTGTGGTAAATCCATCAGGAGGGCTCAAAGGATGTGGCCATCCAGTTGGGGCTACCGGGGTCAAGCAAGTTGTCGAACTTGTTGAGCAGCTCCGCGGGTCTGCGGGAAAACGACAAGTAGACAATGCAACCATCGGTCTTTCTCATAATGTTGGAGGAAGCGGGGCAACTGCTGTCGTACATATTCTTAAAAAATAATATGCAATCACCGGTTAAAATTTGGCGCAATCAAAAAAATATCGCGAATTTAGTGGGGAAGACAGGAAAAATATTGTCTTGGACAATTGTTCGTGTGCCCCCGGGAGATTTCACTGATCAAGCACCGTATCCTGTGGTGCTCGTTGAGTTGGAAAGCGGGAAGAGGGTGACGTGTCAGCTGGTTGATTATGAAGAGTCCAATTTGGCGTTCGGTCAGTCAGTGGTGACGATTATCCGCCGCGTGACGCATCCGGATTCTGACGGTGTTATTCCCTACGGTATCAAAGCAAAGCCATTGGTATGAAAAAAGTTATTGTGTCTGCTCCCGGCAAGCTTCACCTATCAGGTGAACACGCGGTCGTATATGGAAAACCTGCTCTTGTGGTAGCCGCATCATTGCGGCTATATGTGAAGCTGGAAACAGGAACAGATGCCCCATCACTTTCACTGATGCGCAAAAACGATAGGTATATCGAAGCGATCACTGCGGCATTCGAGAAAAAATACGGTGATGTAATACGGGATGATGTGGGTATTACGATTACTTCCACAATTCCTATTGGAAGCGGTATGGGTTCTTCATCCGCGCTTGCTGTGGCACTATCTGGCGCGCTTTGTGTGTGGTACGGGATATCATGGAATCCTCAGATAATTAACGATATTGCGTATCAAGCTGAAAAGACAATGTACAAAGGTAGCTCTGGAAGCGACCCGGCTATTTCTACTCACGGAGGTATATTGTGGTATCGGAAAGAGCTAGAATTTTTGAAAACTCTTTGGTTGCTGCCGCTTAAAGTTCCAAAATCGTTTGCACCATTTGTACTTATTAATACAGGAAGAAAGGAAAGCACTGGTGACCTGGTGGCACACGTTGGTGAAGTAAAAAAGAAAAATGAAAAGAAATTTGCTGTTCTTCTTAATACTATTGAGCACGTGACAAAACAAACCGCACAATCAATTCATGATGAAGACGAGGTTGGTTTTCGTGCATCAGTAAAGGAAAATGAAAAATATTTAGAGGAAATTGACATAGTATCTCCATCTACCCGAGAGTTTATCCGTGCCATTGAATCTTCTGGGGGTGTAGCAAAAATTAGTGGAGCAGGGGGGAGAAAAACCGGGTCGGGAGTGGTAGTCGCAATTCACAATACACCCCAAAAAATTATTGCGTTGGCAAAATCCAGAAAATACGATACGTTTCAGGTGGTACTCGGTGGTGAGGGAGTAAAAATGGAGCAGGCACTCGCATGAAAAAAACGACTGTTAGTGTTCCTGGCAAACTATTATTAATGGGCGACCATGCGGTGGTGTATGGACGTCCGTGTTTGGTGACAGCCGTAAGCGAGCGCATGCGTGTTTCTATCGAGCAATCTTCCGATAAACAACTTCATTTTGACGTGCCTGAGAACATGGATACTCGATTTGTAAATCGAGCAATAGAGCAAGCGAGAGTGCACTGGCGTCTGCCTATTTCTGATATCACTATCCGCACGGAAAGTCAGTTTTCAGGAAATGTTGGCTTAGGTTCGTCTGCAGCAGTAACGGTGGGAACAATTGTTGCTTTGCGTGAATATTTGGGGAGAAAAGACAATCTCAAAACATTATTTACTCTTTCGTACCGAACTATTTTGGATGTGCAGGGGCGCGGGTCAGGATTTGATGCGGCCGCCGCACTGTTTGGTAATACCATGTATTTTGTGACGGCCGGAAAAATTATTGAGCCACTTGCGATAAAAAACATGCCACTTATTGTTGGATTTACCGGTGTAAAAGCGGATACGGTGACGCTTATACGGGAAGTGGAAGAAAAGATGAAAGCGCAGCCAGAGCGGGTCAACAGGATTTATGACGCGATTGCAAAGCTAGTTGAGGACGCAAAACTAAAAATGTTGGAAGGGGATTGGGAGCGGGTGGGAAAACTTATGGATTTTAATCAAGAATATTTACGTGATTTAGGAGTGAGTTCTGAAAAGCTTGAGGCACTGATTGCTGCAGCCAAGAACGCGGGAGCTTTGGGGGCGAAGTTGTCAGGGGCGGGAGGCGGGGATTGAATAATAGCGATTGCGCCTGAAAATAAGGGGGCGGGGGTGGAAGAAGAGAT
>DJCU01000034.1:19112-24349 GCA_002430725.1 Candidatus Gottesmanbacteria bacterium UBA5942 | reverse complement strand
AAATAAAAGACCTCTACGGAAAGGCAATAAAAGATAAAAGAGGGGGGCGTGATAATATTCATAGTTGGGATATCGACCTAAAAGGTCCAACGTCAAAAATTCAAAGAGATATACTTCATAAATTACTTAGAGCCCGCAGAAAAAAATATTGGGCAGAGAAAAAAGGGATAGTTTGGATGGATGGAATGCCTTTAACTCTTGAGGAAATTGCATCTTTTACAGATTACGATATCGATATTTTAAAAAAAGAATTAGATGATTTAGTCAGGAAAAAGTACTTGGTTTTCGAGCATCCAAAAGACGTTGTTGAAATACCTCATATAAGTGGAGGCATTCAAAAAGTTAGACAACACAAGACAAGTATCGAAAAAGGATACAATATAGTAGCAGGAAAGCTAAGTTTTGAAATAAGCAAAGTATTGAACCCCAAAGAAGTAGCGCCAACATTAGTGGCTATGGACGTAACGAAACTTGCTGTTCCAGATGGTAATGGTTTAAGGAGAATGACAGTTAGAGAAGGATTACGAGCATTTGGTTTTCCAGAAGATTATTCGTTAGGTCATTTGAAATATACTGATGCTTTTGACTTACTTGGTAACACTGTTGTAGTTCCAGTCATAGAAATGGTAAGCAATAAGTTGTTTGACTAAAGATTGTTACCAGTGTGTAATTTATAGTTTGTAGCGACTTCTTCATACCAATCTTGGGAAACATCTCTCCTGCTTGGATAGGCTAGCAACGTTTCATATAATGCTTTGACAAATGCCTTCCTACTCTCGAACACTTGAAACTGCGGATTGCTTGAGCTCCAATTTGCAGGTCTGATATTAACAATTACATCTTGTTTTATTTGTGCTCTAACAGCATATCTTTCACTGGGACAAGTTATTTCCCATACCTTTTTTAACCAGAAGTCACAAATTGAAAAATCACCATCCTCCGTCATTTTATATGAAAAAATTAAATAATCTGAATCAAGCCGGTATGCCTTAGTCTTTAATGATCTTGTATAAGCGTCAAAGTTTGCCACATCAAAGTTGGGCGAGGCATCTGCATCAAACGTTTTTATTTCAAGAAGATCTTTGTCGTTCCTGTCAGGGTTGAGGTAAAAGTCAGGAAATTCTTGACTATTGTCTGGAACTCTAACCTCAATATTGTTACTCCTCATCCAATTTTCTAGCCAGTCCTGAAATACATATCCCACTGGACTTTTTGCTCGAATCTTTGCATCAATTCCTAGAAAGGTAAATATTGTGTTGCCAGTTTTGTTTTCTATACCTGCGTTTTTTAATTTTTCAAATAATTGTGTTGCTGTTATTTGCATTTGATTGTAATTATACATTTTTTTACACGCCTCTTATACAGCTTGATCCACTTAACTTTGTGGCAGAGATGAAGTCTGAATATAAAAATGAGAATAAGGTGTTCGAATCTTATGAAATGATCGATAATATAATCTAAATAGGACCATTATGGTTTCAAAATCCAACTTTGCTCCCCCGGTAGGATTCGAACCTACAACCGTCTTCTTAACAGGAAGCTGCGCTACCGTTGCGCCACAGGGGAATGTTAAGTTAAGAACAAGGGCTATTATATCACGAAATTTGCTGTATACTTACGGTATATGACAAAGAACCCTATGGTGAATGCCCTGACAGCCAGTGGCTATATTATTTTTGTTAGCGCTTTCATGTCGTGGGGGACGCGCTTTGCTCCGAAAGAAGACACGATTTTTGCACCTATCGCGATTATCTCTTTGTTTACGTTGTCAGCCGCTGTCATGGGATATGTATTTTTGTATCAACCTGCAATTTTATATTTTGACGGGAAGAAAAAGCAGGGGGCGAAGTTGCTTCTTCAGACGATTGGATCATTTGGTCTGCTTACGCTTATCGCGATCCTTCTCATGTTTAGTGGGGTAGGAAGATAACTATGATATTTCGCATTGTACAGGTAGCGTGTTGTTGTACCTCTCATATTGTCGGGGAGGGTATGTCGTAGTCGTTAAGATAAATACACTATAGAAACAAGCCTCCCCCAAGGGAGGTTTTTTTGTGGCAAATATTGTGTGATGAAAGGAGGTGATAGTGATATGTCACTGCGAGATGAGATAGACCGGTTAGCAGATCAATATGGCGGTATTGGAAAAGCAAACCAATACGATAGAAAGAAAGTGCGGGCGATATTAGAACCGGTGATCGCTGGTAGATCGCGCACTCGGCTTCGGGCGTGGCGCGATGGGTTGTGGGCGAGAAGTCGGGCAACAGACGATAGATATGCAGATTTAGCGGGGGAGATCGGTAAAATAGTGACGAGAAGGCGTAGATAAAACTACGGTGGTTATACCCACCTGCGGATGTGCTTGGTATAGGACTTATATGATTTGCCAAACACTTTTGTCAGCATGTCTTCTTCAAATGGGATGATAAGGAGGCTCGTAAATGCAAAAAATATCACCGGCCCCACAAACGCCAATACGTTGGCAAACAGGAGTGCAGTGCCGATGGAAATAAGCAAGAACCCGAGGTAAATCGGATTTCTGCTCCAGCTATAGGGGCCGGTGGAAACCAGTTTCGATGGTTTCTTCCGCGGATGAGTCGTAGTTTTGTGGCGGGTCAGCGTACTGCTCGCCCAAAGGATAAGAGTAATACCCGCGGGGATAAGAGCAAGCCCCAAGATATTAAACGATGCGTCATTAAACTTTAGTCCCGGGAACATGCTGCTCACAAGATACGATATAGCTATTGCGACCAGAAGAAGAAGTGGTGGTGGTATGAACATATATCTATCATGCCATAGATGTAGCCTTGCTCTCAAGACACAAAAGCGCCAATATAATAAGAGGTGAACTCATGAAAAAGAAACGCGCTCCGCGACTTGATCGTATCCACATCGTGTGGAGTATCGTCATCGTTATCCTTGTCTGTTTTTCTGGCGTTGCGGTATGGCGACTTGTACGCCTGCTGCCAAAAGAAAATGCGCGCGAGCGTCTGGAGGGGAGTATCGTGCGACAGGGGAAGTGGTTTGCGAAAAATCAGACAGAAGAAGGGGATTTCGTCTACGAGCGGATTTCCGCGTCTGGCGAAGTGAAAGAAGGAAACAATATTGTTCGTCAGGCGGGAGCGTTGTACGGGTTGGGTCAGCTTTATGCGCATACCAAAGACCCCGAAGTGGCAGCTACTATAGAAAAGGGACTTGGGTATTTTCGTGAGATTACCGCCACGATGAGTGCAGAGGCAAGTGCTATCACCTATAACGAGGTGACAAACACCAATACCACCGCCCTTCTGGTGTTAGGACTTGTTGAGTACCTTGAGGTAGACGAAGCGCTACAGACGACAGAAAATTTAGAGTATCTTGTGCGTCTCTCAAATTATTTAGTCTCCACACAAACATCAACGGGCGCGTATATAAATACGTATAAGCCCACGCCCAGTGAGTCCGACTACAACAATGGTGAAACGATGTACGCCCTTATACGAAGTTATCGTCTCACGCGAAAGCAGCCATATTTGCTATCCGTCAAACGGATGGCAAACTATGCCATATTTCATTATGGCCCTCGTGATTATAATTCATCATTTTTTAGCTGGGGCATGGCGGGATTTGCGCATCTTTATCAGGTTGAGCCCGATGAAAAATACTGGGAGTTTATGCGAGCGTATGCAGTGAAATATATGGTGAGCCGCGGCAATGGGTATGAACAGTACTTATCAGGAAAAACTAAAGAGCCAATTATCCCGAGTGCTTCTGTGTTTCTTGAGGGGGTGAGTCACATCGCGTGGATAGCAAAAGAAAAAGACGTATCGTTTAGCAACATGCTTACCCGACACACCCAACGCGTGCTTCAGCACCTCCTTATGTATGAAATCAATAGTCCGTATGGGGCGTTTGTGTCAGAAAGCGATGTGGTTACTGGAGCGGTGTGCGCCACCGTTGGTTGCGAAACAACGCGGATAGATTTTCTGCAGCACAATATGTCTGCAATCATCCTCTATTTTAGATTTTTATCCGGTAGCGTTTGACGTTTACTTTTCCCGATTTGAGTTGCGATTCTATGATAAGCGTGGCTTTTTGGATACCACGATGCGGAGTGCAAACACCATGGCTGCACGTACCGAAGTATAGGTCGCGGCTATCGGTGGAGCCCGATGGTACAAGCGAACCCATCGCTCCCTGTTCGATACCATTAGCAGTATATGAAAGGGTATAGGTGACCCGATTTACGTTTGAAAGATTGACAAATGTGACCATCACACTGTTTGTGCTGCGGGAAAGTTTTGCTTTGGAATAGCCGCTTGTTGTTACTGCTCCAGCACTTTTTGTGCCGGTTGTGCGTACTCTTGGTTTTGCTGCTTCAACATGGGGGGCAAACATTGCAAGTGACAGTGACACCAAGAAAAGTACTGCAAATTTCATAAAGCAATTATAGCAAGAAAATATGTTGCGTGATACACTTTGAGGTGAAATGAAGCGACCAGTTGTGCTTATTATCGTTGCAGGACTTCTTTTGGGGCTTATTGGGGCAGGTGTGTATCTTTATGTCTCCCGAGATACATCCGCCTCGCTCGTGAGCCCTGCAGGTGAACCGACACCAACACCAGCACCAACGCTTGCCGCATGGGATGACCCCGCGGGATTTACGATGCAGTACCCCGAAGGGTTGACGGTAAATAAACATGACGAGGATAAAATAAATTATGCGCACGTAGAGCTCACCGATAGCGCGCATCCTGGTGGGCTGATTGTGTGGGTTACTGATATACCCAAAGGAGTGACCGATACTGTTTCGTGGGGTAAAAAAGCAGCCACGCCATCATCGGCAATTTCTTTTGATACCACGTTGGGAGATCAAGCAGCACAAAAAATTTTGATAGCGGATAATCCCAAAAAAGTTATGGTAGGAGCGGTATGGGACGGAGTGCTTTGGTATATCGAGGCAAACCTTACTGATGAAGCATATTGGCAGTCGATATTTGATACTATCACCAATTCGTTTGCATTCAAGCCACTTCCTGATGCAGCGGCAAGTGCAGGAGTAGGCGCGGGAAGTGCGGCAAGTGAACAAGTATTTGATGAAGAAGAAGTCCTCGAATAATCCCTCAAATTGATAGACGCGAAACCATCCTTGCGGAGCATAGGAGAGGCTCAAAAAGTGGAAACCGCGTGATGCAGTATGGTATACTCACGTAGTCCTGGGAACAAAGTGGTGACAACGTCCAGTTCTGGAGAGTCTT
>DJCU01000034.1:0-18800 GCA_002430725.1 Candidatus Gottesmanbacteria bacterium UBA5942 | reverse complement strand
TTTGCCCAAGCCGGAACCGTCGTGTCTGCAAAAGTCATTTCTGACAAATATTCCGGCCGCTCACGCGGTTTTGGATTTGTGGAAATGTCCACCGATGAAGAGAGTAAGAAAGCAATCGAGATGTTCAACGGCAAGGATGTCAATGGACGCCCATTAGTCGTAAACGAAGCTCGACCACGCGAAGAACGACCAAGAGAATAATACATTCGAAACTACGTATAAACACCATAACCCCGACTCTTTAAGAAAGATCGGGGTTTTTGGTGGGGTGAGGGCAAAATTTGTTTCAATGACTGGTTTTTGCTACCATGGCGCTACCTATATGGCGGAATTCGCCATTTGTGCGGTTAACGAGTAAATAGTAAATAGTGAATTATTTGAAGGAGGTGAAACGAGCATGAATAAAGTAGTTATTGGCGTAGCGGTAGTTGTAGTAGGCGGAGTGATCGGATGGTATTTTTTCCGTAATCAACCGAACTTGCCGGGGATGAAGATTGGCACAGAAAATATTACACCAGCACCATCGAATGTTTCCGATGGAGATGTCACTATTACCGATGAACAGATAGGTGCAGCAGGAGATCAAAAAGGCGGCACGATGGGAGAGGTAGTCGTGTCATACACTGATAGTGGATATCAGCCAAAAGAAATTACGGTAAAAAAGGGAACGAAAGTTACGTTTATCAACGAAAGCAATGCTGGTATGTGGACTGCATCTGGTCAACACCCCACGCATCAGTTATTGCCGGGATTTGATCAGCTCAAGAGTGTGAATAAAAACGGTACGTATGTCTATGCGTTTGAAAAAGTCGGAACATGGAAATATCACAATCACGTTTCACCCGATCAAACAGGAATTGTCATTGTCAAAGAATAACATTCCAAAAATGATAGACAGGTAAAAAGCCCTTGAAAAGTCAGGGGCTTTTTAGTTGGGGGTCGGGGTAGGCGTTTGCGTTGGGATAGTGGCGCATCGTCCTCCCGCGGGTTCGGTGCCGCTCATAAAATATTCAACTTTTCCAAAGTAGCAGGGGAGCGATACGATTGTCGCGGGTTTTGGGTTGGTTTCGTCTGGTTTTCCTTTGAGTATTTCGACCATGATGTCGTGCCATATAGGGGCAGCTCCAGTGATACCAGATGTGAGATATGGGTTCATTGGAGAATTATCATTGTTTCCGACCCATACGACCGCGGCATACGATGGGGTGTATCCTGCAGTCCAGTTGTCCCGTTTGTCATTGGTAGTTCCCGTTTTTACGGAAACAGTGTGCCCTGGTATGACGAGCGATGAGTTCAGGCCAAATGCTTGGCTTCGCGCTGCGTTGTCTGCCAGGATGTGCGACATAATCCACGCCACTTCTGGTTTTACTGCTTCGACTGATTTGCTTGGTGTCTGGTCTTCAAGCACTTTCCCTGTATAGTCGGTGATTTGGAGGATAGGTCGTAACTCTTGTCGTTTTCCCATATTTGCTAGTGACCCATACACACTTGCCATCTCAAGCATGGTGACCTCTCCGCCTCCAAGTGTTAATGATAGCCCGTATCGTGATGGGTCGTTGCTCCATGAGTTGATGCCCATGGCTTTTGCTTTTTCCATCATTGTCGGAAGCCCGATAGCTGCAAGTGTTTTTACCGCAGGAATGTTATATGAATTTGCGAGCGCGTTTCGGAGTGGTACAGGGCCATGGAATTTTCCATCATAGTTTACCGGTGCATACGGTTCACTGCCAGGATTTTGGTAGACGATAGGGGCATCATTTATGATGGTTGCTGCATTCATGCCATTTTCTAGTGCAGCAGTATAGGTCACTACTTTTATCGATGAACCCGGTTGCCGCAACGCAGTCGTCACATTGACGTTGCCATCTCGAGCGTCATCAAAGTAATCGCGGCTGCCGACCATGGCAAGTATGTCGCCACTTCGCGGATTTGTGACCACTGCTGCACCATTTCCTACTTGGAGGCGGGCGAGTGAATCGATGTGCGTTTTGACAATTTCTTCTACTTTTTCCTGAAGTGCGAGGTCAAGCGATGTCACTACCCGTAGTCCGCCTCGCTCCAACAATCGTGGGCCATATTTTTTTTCTAGGAGCTCTTTTATATACATGACAAAGTGCGGCGCCCGGATGCCAACTCGGGGTTTTGCAAATTGTAGCGGATACGCTAATGCTTGTTGCTTTTGTTCCGGGGTTATATAGCCATCGATAAGCATTCGTTCCAATACTTCACGCTGGCGTACGACTGCTTTTTCTGGATGACTTCCAAATGGTGAATACTCACTGGGCGCTGCTGGAAGCCCTGCAAGTAGCGCGGCTTCTGCAAGAGTGAGAGACGTGACAGACTTATTAAAGTACGTTTGGCTCGCGGCTTCTATACCCCACGCAGTTCCCCCGTAAGGCACCTGATTTAAGTACATTTCAAAAATTTGATCTTTGGAAAACAGCCATTCTGCCCAAAAAGCGAGGATAATTTCTTTTGTCTTTCGGACAATGGTTACTTCCGGGGTAAGGAGTGCTGATTTGATCAGTTGCTGGGTGATTGTAGATCCTCCCCCCAATACTTCTTTGTGAACCACAATATTTGACGCTGCCCGCAAAATGCCGCGGACAGAAAATCCGGGATGATGATAGAAATCGTTGTCTTCGATTGCGAGTGTTGCCTGTTTTACGATAAGTGGGATATCTTCCAGCTTTACGGGAGTTCTGTTTTGATCGACATAGATTTCGTAAAGGAGCTGTCCGTTTCTATCCATGATTTTTGTGCTTACCTCAAGATCTCGTTGTGTGAGCAATTGTGGGTTGGGGAGTGATTGGAGGAACAGCCATGCATTATACGGAATAAATACAAAAAGCATGGTAAGGAGTACTCCGATAATAAATGGTTTGATTTGGGAAAGTGGTGATATCTGAATTTGTTGATTACGAGGCGATCTTTTCGGCAGTGAAGGAGCGCGAAAAGTGGGGAAGCGAAAAGAAAATGTTGGAATTTTTATGTTTGGTAACCTGATTGGGGGAAATGATATCCGAGGCAATCGGATTACAGGGAAACGTACCGCGCGGAGGTTTTTCCCAAATGATGACGCGAGTTTTTTTATGCGTGCATCAAACCACGGGAAAAAAAGTTTGGCAGATTGCCGGATTCGTTTGGGTCTACCAAGCTTCTTTGCTTTGGATGTTTGTGTGGATTTTTCGCGAAACCAGCTTACTGACCCATGATATGTCTCGTGAGAAATTGTGCGTAGAGCGCGTAGTATTTTTGTCGGTATGATATAGAGTAGACGAAACGCACCACGCAATGCATTACCGATAGAAATAAGAGAAAGGATAATAAAAAGGACGACTTGGGTAATTGGGGAAAGTGTTGGTTCTTTTGATGGTGATTGTCTGCGGCGCGCCATAGCGCCATTTTTTATATCATGTCTATAGGCTCTACGACAAGGGGGGATTTCCTGATTATTTTACGATCACCGCTTTTCCTTCAGGGTGAGTGCAGTCGACACACCATCGTGTTATACCATCCCATGCTATTTCGTGTTCCTGCATTTCGATGTTGTCTGTTTGATCAGGGCTTGCGAGATCACCGGTCGCTTTATCTATCGCAACTAATTGTCGTGAGCTAGAGCTTCTGGCAGATGTGCCTTTTATAATATATTCAAATCTCGTTTGGCATCCTGCCGGTGCGGGTTGACCATCAGCGGGTTGGCTTGGTGGAAGTTGTCCGGTGGTAGTACATACCTGCGCGCCGACAATACCATCTGGTTGCTTTGGCCAAATGTCCGGTTTCCCTTCGAGTACGCGCCGCATGATTTTGTTCCAGATGGGGGCAGCTCCGGTAACACCCGACACGAGCGAATTATTCATCGGTGAGTTATCGTTGTTGCCTACCCATGTGGCGACAAGATATTGGGGGGTATACCCAATCGTCCAGTTGTCTCGTAAATCGTTGGTAGTTCCTGTTTTGACTGACACTGCATGTCCGGGGACAACCAGAGCAGAGCTTGGGCCAAATGCTTCCATGCGAGCGTTATTATCGAGCAGTATATGAGAAATAAGAAACGCGGTTTCGGGAGATACCACTCGTTCACCGGTGAGGAGAAGTTGTGATGGGATATCTTTTCCCAAGTTGGGATCTTTGTATTCTTCCAGCACTTTGTTGTTTTTGTCGACCACTTTGAGAATAGCAACTAAATCATGTCGGATACCTGCGTTGGCAAATACAGAAAACGCTTCTGCCATGTCTGTCATCCGAACTTCTCCGCCTCCCAATGTAAGCGCGAGCCCGTATTTACTCGGGTCTTGTAGTGTGTCGAGCCCAAAGGCGGAAGCGGATGCCACCATGTCTTTGACGGTATTAAGGTAAAGCATTTTTACTGCAGGGATATTGAGTGAATTTCCGAGCGCAAATCGCAGTTGCACCGGGCCACGGAATGTGCCGTCATAGTTGCGCGGGCAATAGGTGGGTTGACCAGGGACACTGATAAAGCAGGTGGGGACATCCAAAAACATAGTGGCGGGTGTGACAATTTTATTTTCTATTCCTATCGCGTAATTAATGGGCTTAATTGATGATCCGGGTTGACGAAGCGCGGTAGTGACATTAAATGAGCCGGAAGGGGTGGCAAAGTAATCGACAGAGCCGACCATGGCAAGTATTTCACCGGTAGATGGTTTTGTCACCAGCGCTGAGCCATTTCCGACCCGCATGTTTTTGAGTTTGGCAACTTCCGCTGCCACTGTTGCCTGCACGTAATTTTGTAAATCAAGATCGAGACTCGTGGTAACTTTTAGCCCGCCACGTTCTACTAATGCTTCACCATATTTTTCTACCAATTGTTCTTTGACATACATGACAAAGTGTGGCGCCTGAATACCCGTTTCCGGTTTATATTCGATTGGTGTACTTGCGGCTTCCTGTTCCTGTTCGCGGGTGATATAGCCATCTTCTGCCATACGGCGGAGCACTTCTTTTTGGCGTTGCTCTGCGAGTTCTGGATGAGCGCCAAAAGGTGAGTAGAGTGTGGGCGCTTGTGGGAGTCCTGCAAGCACTGCGGCTTCAGCGAGCGTTACGTCTTTAATCGGTTTTCCAAAATATTTTTCTGCGGCGGTTTCGATACCCCATGCAGTGCCCCCATAGGGCACAGTGTTTAAGTACATTTCCAGTATTTTGTCTTTGGAATACAGAAGCTCAACCGTAGGAGCAAGTAAAAATTCTTTGAGTTTGCGGGTGATGGTGCGTTCTGGAGTAAGCAGCGCTGATTTTACTAACTGTTGGGTGATTGTTGAGCCTCCCTGAATTTCTTTATTCAGTATAGAGGCATAGAGTGCTCGCACGAGTCCACCGATAGGGTTAATGCCAGAGTGCTGATAAAAGGTTTTATCTTCGATAGCGATGGTTGCGTCCCGGACTACTTTCGGAATGTCTGAAAGTGGCACAGGAGACCGGTTTTGTCCAACAAAAATATCAAAAAGCAGGTTGCCTTTGCGGTCATAAACTTTGGTCGCGAGTGGCACATCATACCTCCCGAGTTTGGTAGGAGATGGGAGATCGCGAAGAATTACCCAATAAAATGTGCCGATAAGAAATGCTGGGAATAACCAGAACAATAATTTTCGGCGTTTGGTAATCCACTGTTTTATTTTTGTAAGCTTTTGAAGCCTAGGAAACACCATGCAGACATTATATAATAATATGGAAGGAGGTACTAACTATGTTTACCCTCGGAGATTTACCCTACGCCTATAACGCCCTCGAACCGTTTATCGATGAGCGCACGATGCAGATACACCACGACAAGCATCATGCAGCGTATGTCAAAAATTTAAACGATGCGCTCGCGGGACAGGAAGAGTTATTGTCACTCCCTGTCGACACACTCATTGGTGACCTCAGTAAAGTGCCGGAGGTAGTGCGCACCAAAGTCCGGAATAATGGTGGTGGGCACGCCAATCACACGATGTTTTGGTCGATGATGGCGGCTCCGAGTGAAGGAAGCGATAAACCATCTGGCGCACTTTCCGAGGTTATAGATAAAACATTTGGTGACCTCGCTACGTTTCAGGAAAAGTTTTCTCAAGCTGGAGTTGGGCGGTTTGGGAGTGGATGGGTATGGTTAGTTGCTGATAAAGGCGCTTTGACCATCACCGATACGCCCAATCAGGATAGTCCTCTTATGGATGGTCGTGTTCCAATTTTAGGGTTGGATGTATGGGAGCATGCATATTACCTTAAGTATCAAAATCTCCGCGCCGATTATATAAAAGCATGGTGGAATGTCGTGAATTGGAGAGAGGTTGAGCGGCGCTTCAACACGATCACGTAATAATTCGTATGCAATTTCCTAATCCTTACGCACTCCGCAAGGAGGCAACCCCGCGTGAGCTCGTGGTATTTGCGGCGAGTCAGCTACAAGGGAGCGAGAACATACAACAAGATTATTTCCTAAATTTTAATGACGAGTGCTTTGTGATAGCCGATGGGTTGTCAACGATGCCCAATGGGGAGGTCGCAGCGAAACTTGCCTGTGAGACAGCAATCTGGGGATATAAACACATCCGTCAGCATAAATATTATTGGCTCGATAAAAAATTATTTATGAAGCGGATTTTTCGTTCGACCAATCTTGCGGTGTGGCAGAAGCGCAAGGAACGGGGATTTGAAGAAGGGCTCGCAACAAACTTACTCGTATGCATGATTGGCGCAAAAACATATTGGATTGGGTATGCAGGAGAAATGTATGCGTGGCTCATGAGTGGTAGCAGTATACGAAAACTTACACGTGATATTTCTCCGTATGAAACAGAAAAAACAAATACTCTTGGATTTCGTAGACTAGGACTTATTCCTTATTACGTGACTGAACCTATGAAAGCTGGTGATGTGTTATTGTTAACGACCGCTGGGTGTGGAAATTATTTGACCCCGTCTGATGTTCAGGTTGGTATGGGGCGGGTGGGTAACACAGAAGAAGAAGCACGTGCTGCTGTGCAATCAATACTTGATAGTGCCGCGACCAATGGTTCTGTCGCAAATGAAACCGCACTCATCATCAAGCGTGTTGCGACATCATGAGGTAGTCTTTATACTGGGTGTATGCCCGCTGACTTTTTTGCTGACATTAGCGATCAACAAACTCCTCCGCATTATTTTTATTTTGACGGTAGTACGTGGAAACCGAGTGCTACCGGTGCTACAGTCGAGGTAATTTCTCCCATTGATGGAAGCATTGTCGGCACGATACCGATGCTTTCTTCGCAAGAGATGGACACTGCACTTTTGCGTGCTACAGAGGCACAAGTTTCATGGGAAGCAACACCGATGAACAAGCGAGTTGGGATTGTGCATCTTGCTGCAGACTGGATACGTCATTTTCAGGATTACCTTGTGGCGCTTCTGATCCGAGAGGTAGGAAAATCAAAAGATGAAGCAAAAGGCGAAATCGCACGAACTGCTGATCTTATCGATTATTTTGCCGATGAAGTACAGTCTATGCGAGGGATGACGCTAGACAGTGATAATTTCCCCGGATTTGAAAAAGGAAGAATTGCCATGATTGAGCGTGTTGCGCATGGTACTGTGCTTGCAATTGCCCCATTTAACTACCCGGTAAATTTGACCGCAAGTAAGATAGCGCCCGCGTTGCTTATGGGAAATAGTGTCGTGGTGAAACCTCCGACACAGGGAGGAATATCTGCGCTACATCTTGTCCGTATATTTGAAAAAGCAGGAGTGCCACCGGGAGTCATCAGTACAGTGACTGGCACTGGTGAGGTTGTTGGCGAACATGTCGTGTCGCACCCGATGGTTTCTATGGTAGCGTTTACGGGGAATTCTGATACCGGAGTTGCTATCGCGGGAAAGGCGGCGATGAAGCCGTTATTATTTGAATGTGGCGGCAATAATCCTGTGGTCGTGATGCCGGATGCGGATATGGTCGTTGCCGCACGTGAGATTATAAAGGGGGCGTTTGCCTACAGTGGCCAGCGGTGTACGGGGATTAAATATGTACTTACCACCCCTGCAATACGAGAGCAACTCGTGGCATTGGTGTTAAAGACGATGCCGGAAATGGTGAAGATGGGAGACCCTCGAAGTCCTGAAACTAAATTGGTCGGCCCCGTTATTTCCGAGGAAGCAGCGATAAAAATAGAACAAGCAATCCTTGCATCAGTAAAAAATGGCGCGAAATGTGTGATTGGTGGAAAAAGGAACAAGGCGATGATAGAGCCGACTGTACTTACCAATGTCGTCCCTTCTATGCCGATTATCGCAAAAGAAACATTTGGACCGGTGGTTTCATTTGTTGATGTCTCATCATTTGATGAGGCTGCTGTTATTATTAACCGATCATCCTATGGATTGCAGGCGAGTGTATTTACCAAAGACGAAGGGTCCGGATTGGTATTTGCCAAAAAACTTAACGTTGGATCAGTGCAAGTAAACGGTAGTCCACAGCGGGGCCCGGATCATTTTCCATTTTTGGGAGTAAAGCGTTCGGGTGTTGGTGTACAGGGAGTGCGATATAGCCTCGAGGCCATGAGCAGGCTTCGACCAGTTGTCCTCAATAAGCCTCAATAACATGCACATTTATTGACACTGTATAAAAAACCCTGTTTACTGGATATTAGACGTAAGGGGGAATTATTCTATGGCAAAAAAACCATCTGCAGCAAAACGGAATTTGTTGTCCGTTGTTTCGTTTATTACGCTTCTTTTGATATTGGTTTCCGTATTTATTTTGAGCGGCAGTTTCTCTGATATTGTCACGACTATCGCAAAATCAAAAGCATCACGCGCAAATCCAAAAATAACACAATCTTTTGTTGATGCATTTAAAGACGGTGTAATAAATGACGATAAATGGACAATAAGTAAAACAGATGGTGTCAGTGTGACGGAAACGACCGCTGACAATTTGCGATTTGTCGTCAACGAAGGAAGTGTGGATGGAAAAGTAAAAGCCGGCACATTGGTTCTCAAGGAATTACTGAAAGATAATGGTGATTTCCGGGCAGTAGCAGTGGTGTATAAGCCGGTGGTGACGGGAGAAGGAACAGGAGTTACTGCAATCCGATTTTCATCCAAAGGAACAGATGATGACGAAGCAGCGGTGGTGCGATGGCAGGTAAATGGCACATCGAGTAAGATCATCTTTTTGGTCAATGGGGCAGACGGGAAACGCATGGAGACTCAGGCTGTTGATATAAAAAGCAATATCGCGGTGCTTCGTCTCGATCGCATAAACAAAAAATACCGAGCATTTTATAAAGTTGGTCGGGATACGTCAGGCGATACGAACTGGGTGGCGCTCGGTGCAGAAGCAGATGCATCACTTGGTAATGAAGGGCGTGTGTCCATTACCACCCATAACGCTGGAGTAGGCGGCAAGTTCCCGAAAGTGATCGGGCGTATGGATCAGTTTGGTTTATCGTGGGAGGGAGACCCATCGACCCAGACAAGATTTTCAGATTCGTTCGCTGATGGTGCGCTCGGAAAAAACTGGAAAGTGACCATGAGCCAGGGCGCACAGGTGTATGAGAATAAGAATGATAACTTGATCATGTCATTAACGTCAGGAGGTATTAACGGGAAACCACGATCTGCTCGGGCTGTGCGGGTGACACCGCAAGTACCGGAGCATAAAGATTTTACGATGAATACCTCGCTCTATAAGCCAACGGTGGTGGGAGCAGGGCAAGGCATGTCAGGACTAGGATTTGTTTCGACCGGAAATATAGACGATGAGGCAGCGATGGTTCGTTGGGTTGTGTCGGGTAATACAGTAAGCAAGTTAGTCTTTGTGGCTCGCGCTCCCGATGGCACGACTGCCGAAGTTGCTAACGTATCGCTTGATGCATCGATAAAAAAGGTGACACTTCGTCTCTCGCGAATGGGAGATAAGTATGCTGCATTTTACCGAACGGGTGACAACGATACAGATTATATCGCGATTGGAAATAGTACGAGCAGTAATTTTGGTGCGGCAGGGCACGTACTGCTCATGGTTAATAATGTTGGAGTAAACGGAGCATACCCTCGAGTGGTCGGGCGGTTTGATACAGCGTCAGGGAGTGTTAGCAAATAAAACGAATAGCTCCCGCTTTCTCGTTTTTGGTTATTTTTTGAGGTAGTGACGGCGGGTAAAGGCTATCTGTTCGTTTGTGTAGCCGAGTCCCAAGAGAAATGACTGGATATCTTTTTCTGACGCACCCTCATTTTTCATTTTGGTGCTAAACGTATACACCCATTCGGTTACCTCAAATGGTTGGAGTATCCACATATCTGTTTGTTTTGCAAAATAATCGGGGCGGAGTGTAGAGTGAGGTTTGTAAAATAGTGTCGCGATAGTAATACTTTGTGGACGAAAACGCCGCAAATAACTGGTTGCCCGTTTGAGGGTCGCGCCAGAATCTGCAATGTCATCTACAAGTAGTACCTGTTTGCCACTGATACGTGAGGAGAGTCCTTCGGTGATTTTTACTTCACCCTGTTTTTTTATATCAGTGTAGCTTTGGATAGTGATGGAGCAAATGGGAATACGTAAAAAATCAGATAACAAGTGACCGAAGGTTAACCCGCCGCGACCTATGGCGATAATAGTGTCAAATGATTTTTTGCGCGTGAGAATTTGATCAGCAATCGATTGAGTGAGTATATGATATTCCTGCCAGTTTACTGATAAGTATTGGATATCTTCCATTTTATAGTAGTACGGGAAGCAGAGGATTTTGTCAATTGTTTCACTTGACTAACAAGGGTGTAAATCTATAATAGCTGTATGGGTGAGAGCAAAACACCGTCCCGTTTGAATTATTCGAGTGTCGCTATCTCTGGCCGCCCGGGCGCAGGTAGAAGCACACTGCTAAAAAATCTTCGTCCACAATTAGAACCCTTTGGTTGGGAATTTTTTTCAGGAGGGGAGTGGTCTAGGTCGATTTCAATAGAAAAAGGCAAACATGATCCTAATGACCCCAAGCATCATTTGGCGACTGACTATGGTGACGATGTTGATTATCAAATCGATCAAGCGCTTCGGGATAAAATATCACATCCAGAAACCCACATGGCTGTCGAAAGTTGGATAGCTGGATGGAACGCACGCGGATTTAAGCACGTGCTGAAAGTGCTCCTCATGTGTGATGACTCGCTCCGTATCGACCGCATTGTCAATCGTGACAACGCAACAGTCGAAGAGGCGAAGGAACATTTGCGGCAGCGGGAAGAAGCAAATATTGGTAAGTGGAAACGCCTTTATGGCGTGGATGATTTTTGGGATCCGAAGTATTATGATCTCGTCATAAATACATACTCGCATGGGCCCGGTCAAACGCTTGAGCTTGTGCTTCAGGCGCTCGGGTATTACAAGGTAAATGGTCAGCCGAAAGCGTAACGTTCTAGGGTATATATTGTATCCGAAATATTTCGTTTAGATTGATAATTCCTGACCGTATGTATTATTTGTTTTTCATTTTATGATCCCCAATCAACAACACATTCAGCAACTTTGGGATACTCATCATTTACCTCCGGAAAAACGAGTGCATTCGCTAAAAGTCGCGCAACTCGCAATGTGGTTAGCTCATAAGTATGAAGAGGCGCGTCCGCAAACGCATATAGATAAGGCACTTCTTGAGGCAGCAGCACTTCTCCATGACATTGATAAAAAGGCGATAAAAAAAGAAGGCGAACGTCATCCCGATGCAGGCGTGCGTATCCTTATGGAAACAGGGATGCAGGAAGTGGCAGATATAGTCAGAACCCACCCTCTCCACTCCATACTTGATCAAAACATAGCACCCCGTTCTCTCGAAGAACGGTTACTGTATTTATCAGATAAGATGGTGAAGTATGAAATTATCACCGTTGATGAACGTTTTCATTTGTGGCGCAGTGAAGACTTGTCGCCTCAGGCGCGGATGATACTTGAAGCAGCGTATCCCAAGGTGAAAGCGTTGGAGAAGGAAATATTTACGATAATAAAAAAAGAGCCGAAACAGGCAGGTATGCTTGCCAATAATGAAGAAACGAGTACAATGAAGCTAACCTAAAGGAGGGGTGTATGAAAAAAATGTATACAGCTGTATTTGTTGCCGCAGTTTTGATGATGACACTTGCTCACGTTATTTCTCCAGTGTCTGCAGCAGAGCCGGCGCCAGCTATGAAGTTGACCGCAACCCCCGTAGCTTCCCCGACACCAATTATGTATGCATTGCCGTATCCCGGAATTTTGCCGACACACCCATTATATGTATTTAAATCGCTTCGGGACAAAATCATCGAGCTTCTTGTGACTGATCCTATACGTAAAGCTGATTTTTACATTAAACAAGGAGATAAAAAGTTAAATATGGGTCTCGCGCTGTGGGATCTCAAGAAGCCAACAGAAGCTCGTGCAGCATGGGCAGATGCACTGGCTTCACGCGCAAAGGCAGTTGCTGTCCTTAAGGACTACGCAAAGTCAGAAGGCTCTCTGCCAGGACATTTGGTAGAACAACTGACGCTTTCACTAGGAAAGCACAAAGAAGTATTGGGAGCAGCAGGAGAGAAGGTAGATGGTGTTACTGCTTTGGAGACAGACGTCTCACAAAATTTAGGGACGACCACCCAATAAAGGTGTACGATAATTTAGGTAAAGATTGTTCCATAGGACTGTTTATAGAGTGGTCACACTATACATAAGCTGTTCACTGATGTGGACTGCGTATTTTGTTGTTTATAATATACGTCATTATCTCCGTACTTTTCCCTCAAAAAAAATTTCACGAGGCTAGTAAAAACGACTGATGTCATTTGATCAGGAAGTTGCCAGTTGACTGACTACTGTTAGTGTTTTAGGATTTCTGAGCACACCATACATAGTGTTTCGGGGTTTCACGGAATACATGCCTACAGTGAAGAGTATAAGATGAAATGTCCGTATTGCTCACACAACGACACAGACGTTATTGAAACAAGGGATAGTGAAGACCTTGCCGTAACACGACGAAGAAGAGGATGTGGGAAATGTGGGAAGCGATTTACGACATACGAGCGCATAGAGACCGTACCGCTTACGGTAATAAAAAAAGACAACCGGAGAGAGCCATTTGATAGAGAAAAACTGGAACGGGGAATTTGGCGAGCAAGCGGAAAAACGACATTGAAAGCGGGGGATATACGAACAGTAGTAGATGAGGTCGAGCGGGAGTTAATCGGAGGAAATACGACAGAGGTGGCGAGTAAAAAAATTGGAGAGTTGGTAGCCAAAAGACTCAAGAAGTTGGATAAAATCGCCTTTATAAGATTTGCGAGTGTATTTAAACAATTTGTAGACCTCGAAGAATTCGAGGGAGAGTTAAAAAAATTAATTAAAAAGAAATAACTATGGACACAAACTTCACTGGTATTCGTAAAACTGTATTTACCGATCGCTATGCATTAAAAGATGAAAAGGGTGTTGCTGTTGAGCAGACGCCTGATGAGATGTGGAAGCGGGTAGCGGGTGCCGCTGCTTTGATGGAAAAAAAGAGTGATCGGAAAGAGTGGGAAGAAAAGTTTTATGGTGCGATGAAGGATTTTGTGTTGGTTCCGGGAGGACGTATTCTTTCGGGATTGGGTACGGGATATAAAGTCACATTTTATAACTGTTTTGTTATTCCTAGTCCGCATGATTCACGAGGAGGAATTCTTACCACGTTAGCCCAAATGGTAGAGATCATGTCTCGTGGAGGTGGGGTAGGGATCAACCTTTCTAGTCTCCGACCTCGTGGCGCTCGGGTGCAAAAAGTAAACGGTTTTTCTTCTGGTCCATGTAATTGGGCGGAGTTATTTTCTGTGGCGACCAAAGATATTATTCAGCAGGGCGGAAGCCGCAGAGGTGCGCTCATGCTTATGTTGTGGGATTGGCATCCAGATATAGAGGAATTTATTACCGTCAAACAAGATCTGGCACGCATAAATGGCGCAAATCTTTCGGTCTGTGTATCCGATGCGTTTATGGAAGCGGTGAAAAAAGATGAAGATTGGCAATTGTTGTTTCCAGATCCAAAAGATCCTGATTACGACACAAAATGGGACGGATATCTTCCGAACTGGATTGCGCTTGGGAAAAAGCCGATTGTTCACAAAACAGTAAAAGCCAGAGCGCTTTGGGACTTGATCGCGACTGCCGCCTGGAAGAGCGCAGAGCCCGGAGTCGTATTCATGGAGCGGTATAACAAGTGGTTTAATAATTCGTATTTTGAATACGTCAACTGTGTAAATCCGTGCGGTGAAGAGGGATTACCCAATTGGGGAGTATGCAACCTAACCTCGATAAACCTTGCGGCGCTCGTGAACGACAAGGGAGAGTTTGACTACGAACGACTTATCGAAGTAGCGAGGATTGGTGTCCGGTTTCAGGACAATATTATCGATGCTGATTACTATATTTTCGATCAGATAAAAGAAGTGCAGCTTAACGGTGAGCGGAGGATAGGTCTTGGCACTATGGGGCTTGGAGATGCGCTCATCAAAATGAAATTGCGGTATGGTTCTGAAGAAAGTTTGGCAGTGATTGACAAAATATATAAGACAATACGCGATGCTGCATATGATTCTTCGGTAGATTTAGCCAAAGAAAAGGGAGCGTTTCCAAAGATAAATAAGACAAAGCACCTGGATGCGTACTTTATTAAAAAGCTTCCCGAGTCCATCCGGAAAAAAATGAAGCGTTATGGCATACGGAACTCCATGGTATTACAACAAGCGCCAACTGGCTCAACCTCGCTTATGGCAGGGGTTTCAAGTGGCATTGAGCCAGTGTATGAGTTCGAGTTTATACGGCGCGACCGTTTGGGGGAGCATATTTTGCGACACCCATTGTTTGAAGCATGGCTTCAAGCGTTCAAGGCGACCAACGGACGCGATCCCAACAAAGACGAGCGCCCGGACTATTTTGTATCAGCAAACGATCTGACACCAGAAGATCACGTGCGCGTGCAGGCAGCGATACAACAATATGTGGATGCATCTATCAGTAAAACAGTAAATGCTCCGAAAACACATACGGTAGAGGATGTGAAGCGTCTGTATACACTCGCGTATGAGCTGGGTTGCAAAGGAATTGCGTATATGCGCGAAGGAAGTCGTGAAGGGGTGCTCACACGTAAGGAAGAAGAAACGAAAAAAGAAGAGATTAAGCAAGTGGCAGCTCCTGCGATGATGACTGCCGAAGTGAAGCCGCGTCCAGCAGTAGTGCATGGTTCGACATATCAGATTGAAACGCCCATGGGTCAGGCGTATATCACCATAAATACCAATGGTGGCGAACAGCCGCTCGAAGTATTTGTAAATGTCGGAAAAGCGGGAAGTGATGTCACTGCTATGGCAGAGGCCATGGGGAGACTGATTTCACTCGTCTTGCGGGTCGCGTCACCAATTCCTCCGATGGAGCGAGCACATCGAGTGGCGAGTGAGCTTATCGGTATCGGTGGAGCGAGAAGTCTTGGGTTTGGAGAAAACAGAGTGAGAAGTCTTCCGGATGCAGTGGCAAAAGCTATTGATCGTCATTTCGGGTTCTTTGCAAAGCATCGAGTAGATGCGCCCATAGCTCAGCCAGCTGTCAATGGTAATGCCACCAATGGTAACGGGCATGCGCAAGCAAAGACAACGGCAGGAGCCGGGCCAAATGTAGAGCCTGCAGAAAACCCGATGACCGTCCCGGCGACTCACATGTTGCTTACGGAGCGCAGAATGGTAACGGTTGATCTCTGTCCGAGTTGCGGTGAAGGAAGTTTGGTTTTTGAGGAATCCTGCAAGAAATGCTATTCGTGTGGGTACTCTGAGTGTTAACACGGTTTGTGTTATGCTGAGTTCGTTATAACACCCATCATTTATAGATGTTGGCGCGTTCAGAGAGATAACAACCAATTATGCCTATTTACACAAAAACCGGTGATACAGGCTCTACATCACTTTTTGGCGGGAAACGTGTATTAAAATGCGAAGAGTTAGTTCATGTATACGGATCTATCGATGAGCTCAACTCGTGGATTGGGAAAGTCGCAAGTGATATCGATGCCCCTGATGTAAAAACATTTTTATCCAGTGTCCAATCAGATTTGTTTACGATAGGAAGTCATTTGGCAGGGTGGGATGCTGACCTCAAAGATTTGCCGCATAGGGTCAAAGAAATGGAAGAGCGTATTGATATATTAGATGATAAGTTGCCGAAACTCACGAATTTTATTTTACCGGGAGGAAGTAAGCTCGCATCGGATATTCATCTTGCCCGCGCAGTATGTCGGAGAGTGGAGCGACAAACTGTTGCATTGGGTCAAAAAGAAAAAGTAGACGCGAAGATACTTATTTATTTAAATCGTCTTTCTGATTTGTTTTTTATGTTGGCGCGGTTTATAAACCACGAAGCAGGAATTGTTGAAGTGGTTTGGCAAGGTATTGACCGCAAGACCAAAAAACAGTAAAAAGAGAAACGAGAGATTTAGGTGTAAGGATATCGAGGAACGCTGTGGAATTCAGCGACTGTGCCGCAACGGTGATCTCGCTACTTAAGCGGGGAAGTCCGGAACTCTTCCTTACTGTGTATCCCGAGCAGGAGTGTTATGAAACAAATATACAAAGCCCCTTTTATTGTTGTGTTTTTCCCCAAGGATGCGAGAGATTTTTCTGCTCACGTAGTTTTTCACAAATGCATTGGAACGTTGCACAAGGGGTAATCGTATATGGAAAAAATATTCATGCCACCACAGTATGCCAAAAAATATTCTTCCGATCACGAGGGGAAAGATGCGGTGATTAATCGATTGAGAAGAGCGCGCAAGGTTGATGAAATTATCGATGAATCCCGTGCGACACAGAGACCAGAGTGGCGAGGTGATCATAGTTTTAGTTCGGACGCTGCGCGATATTCACTTACTAATTTTGTCGAGCCAGAGGTTGCTCGTGAGCATCCCGAATGGACGACCTCACAGGTAAAAGAACACGCGAAAGAACAATTTGAAAAGCGACTCGCTCAGGATTTGTCATATGAACATCGGGAAACTGTGCATGAAGAATCAGAAGTGCATTGGCGGCCGGTACAAACAGAAAAAGGGTGGGAGTTGGCGACTGAATATGGTGACAAGCTGGTGACCCTCAATGAATTATGGGATCACACGAAAGAATATGCATCGTTTGTGGGAAATCCTGCAGCATATAATCCCGAGGAACATCGAGCGCAACTCGCGATGCAGGACGCGTTGATACATGATGGGTCACGTGGATTTGTGAGCGTGTTGTCTCATCCTGATGCTGTGCGGTATGTGCAGATATGGCAAAAATCTGAAAATGGCGATATACAATCCAGACACGTGGATTTATTTGCTACAACTGGAAGAGATTTTTCACCGGAGGAAGCAGCAGAGCTTATTGTTCATCTTGCCGACTATCATGGTAACAATCGAATACAAGAAGCAGCCAACGAAAGTTCATACGCACACTTTTTTGTGAGTCAAGGCAATATTGATGCGGGGGATGTGAGAACTATAGCAATTGCTCAAGCGAGTAGTGTCGATATTGTGATTGAGGAAGGTCAAAACATTCGCGCTTCGCACATAGTGAGTACGGTAGTGCGCGATACAAAAGAAGCAGTATCACTATTTGGTAAATATATTCATGATCAGATAGAAGAAAAAATTCAATCCATAAAGCAGAGTAAAACGGAGCATCCAGAAAAAAAGATACATCGCGACAAATTTATTGGGAGCAAGAGAAATAGCTCGGAAAAAAAGGCAGAGATAATACCCGTGAGCGGAGGTGCCCCAGAAAAAAACATACCCACAAAAAATATATCTGAATTTATCGGTATAAAATCGGTTCTTTCCGAGGGGTGGATATCTCGCACCATGATTTCATTTGTTCCATTCGTACCCGCTGCCGCGCCGGCTACAATATTTTGGTTTACCGAGGTTATCGGGAAACAAGAAACAAAAAAGCGTTTTGATGAAAAAAGTATGAGAGCTACGATTTTACCAAAAGAGGTGGCTAAGCCTCATATACCAACCCGCGATATGTTGACAGTTTGGAAGATGTTGGTCGCAAAAGCGAGCACATTTCGTATAACGCCAGAGAAGAAAAAGAAAGAAGCTATACCAAAAGCCAAGAAGCATGAGGATGTTGCTTCAAAAAAACCGTATCACCCCGATAGTGGAACAGGAATTCTTCATGCCGAGCGTATAGGTGATGAGCGGTTTATGGCGGTATATGAAGCGGTAAAAATATTTGCACAGTTTTTCAGGAAAGATGATGCGATAAGGCGCAGAGATAATGTGGTAAGTGTGTATCGCGGACAGTCGCGACAGATAGAGGTTCTTGATGGGAATGATACGGAGATAGCGACACGTATTGGTCGTCTCCTATTTGCGATGAGTATATGGGAGTTATGTCGAGGGTCGCTGCCAATAAAAGCTGATGGCGGCGTCTTGGACCAAAAAAATAATCCCCCTCTAGAGATCGCTCGAGAGCATGATTATGAAAGTGCTCACCATGAGGCGTCATTCACTCCATGGATACTTTTTTCTATTATTTGGTATCTCTCTATGATGCGGGAGGCCGCTGTTGTGACACCAATGCAACAACAGACTCAGCAGGGGACACAAGTGAAAGCAAAAAACACGCCATTGCCCCAGTATGGCGTAATATTTACGTATCACTTCGTGATAGAATAATTATATGGATAACCTGCCTACTACAGCGCCATCTCCAATAACTCCTCCGTCCGCCGCGGCTGCGCCTTTGCAGCAGGCAGCTACGGGTAGTATGGCAAAAGAAGCAGCACCCATAGTAAC
>DJCU01000007.1 GCA_002430725.1 Candidatus Gottesmanbacteria bacterium UBA5942 | reverse complement strand
ACGTAGTATATTTGTCTGAAGTAACAGAAACGTGTTTTTTTTAGCTTTCTCGTTACAGGAGAAAGCAGGTAATTCTGAGAATTGATATAATACGCATGGATGTATACTCATACTTCTTCTAAGAAAGCTTTTGTTTGCGTCAGGCATCTTTCCGATGTCTGACTTGTCGTGCCATCATTTCTTTTTCTTCTATAGGGACGAAACATCGTAATCACTGCTCACTATGTTTGTGGTCACAGCACGTGGATAATGCTCCAGGTGATAGGCGATCTACATGTCGCGCACGCATGAAACCGATCGGATTAACATATAAATCTGACGGAGAATTAATGGTCGTACACTTGTGCTTAGGGTGTGGAAAAATATCCAGCAATAGGATTGCCGGAGACGACAACGCGCAAAGTATCATGACGTTACTCGAAACCTCGATAACGTTAGATAACCCCATATCCTCAAATGTGAGAAATAAAGGAATAGTGCTTTTGACCAGACAGGATGAGAAAGCAGTGCATCGTTGTTTGTATGGTGATATAAGCCGCTGGGGTTAGTCGTGAAAATGATAGCTATTGCCATTTTTTGTCGCCAATATAGCTCAGTGCATCGATTGCGGGGTCGTATACCTCGATTAAATCTAAGTCCGGGCGATCAAGAGTTCTCGCACCTATCGTATTGCGATTATCTCGTAGCGCTTGTTTGAGTGCGGTAAATGCGCCTGGTGTCACAAAAAAATCGATGTCACCGACTTGGGGTTTGTTGGCATCGGGTTTGCGGATATACAAATATGTATACGTGGCAGCGGGAGCAATGTCGCTAGTAGGGATAACAATGGGTTCGTACAGTCGGAAATATTTTCCGTAGACTGCGTCAGTGGTGTCTGTAATCTTTTCGCGTAACGTAGTCAGGAAATCGTACTCGTTATCGGAGTGACAAAAAATTCCTATGTTTCCGGCAACAGGGAGATAATGCCCCATAAACTGTTTGCAGAGGGTGTGGCATGCGCCATGAATATAGGTGATAGCCGCGAGCATTTGCGCTGTGTCTTGTATAGGGCTGAAACGAAATGGGGTCATGTTCTCTTGAGTATCGCCCGCACTGAAGGGCTTATTTTTTTGTCGGTGCGATGTATACAACCTATCCAACAGCATGGTCTGCGCATGCCCTCCAATAACTCACTCACTGTTCGTTTGACGTGCTCTTTGCGCGTTTCTTCTCTTTTGACAAAGGTGACCCAACATATCCACTCGTTACGAGAGAGGGGAGTAAGACTTTCCCATATCGCGAGCGCTTTTGGTGAAGCAATAAGGGCATCCCGTAAATCGGTAGGAACGGTATGTACTACGCCGCCTGAAATTTTTGTAAGGGGCATAAGGGTAATTTTATCAAATATCGTGATAGCGCGCCTATATGTTGCATCGTAAGAACAGCACCAGTGAATGAGAGTAAAGTATATCGTATAACGATAAAAGTATATTGACAAGCGATAAATTCGACACTATAATACGCTCTACATAAAGGAGAAGGTTTGTATGAAGCGAGGCTCAACAATATTTTTAAGATGTGTCCTTTTTCTTATCGCAATTGTCGCGCTTATGGGATTGATATGGTTTCCTCAGACGGAGGGAAGGGCAGTTGGTTTAGACCTCGTCAGTATTTATAGCGACCCACTTATTATATATACCTATATTGGGTCTATCCCATTTTTTATCGCGCTTTACTATGCATATACATTGTTGGGGTATGTCGACAGTAACAAGATTTTTTCGCACGCTGCAGTTCGAGCTGTCCGAAATATAAAATATAGCGCAATAGCGGTTGTTGGTTTTTTGGTCGCGGCTATTTTTTATATTCGGGTGATGGTGCAGGGAGACGATGCTTCTGGACCAACCATGTTGGGATTTGTGACTACTTTTACCGCAATAGTTATTGCGGTGGTTGCCGCCATATCTCAACGGTTGCTATCGCACGCGGTAGATATACAATCAGAAAACGATCTGACGGTGTGAGGGCATTTTATGGCAATAATCATACACATCGATGTCATGCTGGCGAAGCGAAAAATGAGTGTGACTGAGCTTGCCGAAAAGGTAGGTATCACCATGGCAAACCTGTCTGTTCTCAAGAATGGAAAAGCAAAAGCCATCCGTTTTTCGACACTTGCGGCTATTTGCAAAGCGCTGGAGTGTCAGCCGGGGGAGATATTGGAATATAAAGAAGGGTAGCCACTTTTTTGTGTGCGGCATCTATATACGTGACATGAGACCGCAGTTTATTTTGCGGGGGAATACTCGATAATCCATTCGATACCGTATTTGTCTCGAAACATACCCGCGTATGAACCCCATGGACTGTCTCCCATAGCGCCTTCTACTTCTCCTCCTGCAGAAAGACCAGAAAATAATTTGTCTGCTTCCTCTTTGCTTTCTGTCGTTACTAAAATTTTGCTACGATTTTCTCGTTCGTTTACTCGTCCCATCGCTTCTGGCACGTCATTGGCGATAAGTATCGTGTTGTTTCCGATAGGAAGCGTGATATACATGATCTTTTCTGCTTCTTTTTCGGGTATGGGAAACTCGGCAGTCGCGATATCTTTAAAACGCACAAGTTTCGTAAACTCGCCGCCAAAAACAGATTGATAAAACGTCAATGCTTCTTCGGCATTTCCATTAAAGTTGATCCATGGGTGTAGTGTTGCCATATACTTTATCCCTCCACTTCTGCGAGAAAACCACCGTATGCCATGTGTTTCATGTCAAATGGCATTTGCATGTCTTTGTATTTTTCTGCTTGTTTACCCATTTCTTCCATGACTTTTGCGTTTACCTGATCTCGGTGCTCTTTGGATTGGAAGATGATAAATGAAAACCAGACGGTTTCGCCCTCTTTCGCTCCGGCCATGTCAGGAAATGCGCGGGCTTTTTCGCCGCCCGTTTCCTGGGGGATAAGATCGTCACCACGACATTCGTAGTAAGCGAGCGCGCCATGTTTCATCCACGCGTCTCGGCCTTCTTCGGCCATTTTTTTGTATTCATCTGTTTTGTCGTTGGGGACGACGAGGACAAATCCGTCTACATATTTTGCCATAGCTGTTTCCTCCGTACGTTTAATATACTCGTATACATTATATGTAATTTACATTACAAACATTGTCAACAAGGGGATAGGATGAGTAAGAATGAAGTTGGAAGAGAAAAATAGTCTCCACTCTTACGAAAACTAAAGGATTTTTTTGAGATGCGTTATATCTGGAAGGATGAGTGTAACGCCAAGCTGCTCTGCCTGATGTCTATTGAGATGACCAGTGAGTACAGTAACTGGTTCAACTCCCGCGCTTTGCGCCATGCGCGCGTCATTTTCCGCGTCACCAATATACAAAGTTTCACTAGGTGTGACATTTTGTGTTTTCATAATTTGCTCAAGCATGAAAGGGTGTGGTTTTGTTTTTTCTGGCGGTACGTCATATGACGTAATTATTTGAGTAAAAACGTCTGGAATTTTGAACAGGGGAAAAATTTTCTTTCGGAGCATATCAGGGTGATTTCCTGTAGCGACTGCTAACGTATATTTGCTGTGTAGGTAGGTGAGTAGCTCATTTGCTCCATTCACTTCATAAAGTTCTCGAACAAATATGTCTCCCCAAAATTTTTGCTCGAAAATTTTATCTGCGTTATCTATTAGCTCGGGTTTCTCAAGAAGTAATTCTTTTAGTTCTTCATGAAACGGTTGTCCCCATCTTTTTTGTATGCGTCTATGTAGTTCGTTTTCGGGAAAAATTATTCCAAGTTCGTTGAGTGTTTCTCGATAACACGCATAGTACCCCTCTTTTGATCCCAATGTAACGACATCGTCCCAATCAAAAATGAGCAACTTTTTCATACTTGGAGTATATCAGGTTCGAATGCCTCATGAAGGGTAGGACAAAATTGAAGCTGATTTTTTGTTTGATTTATCAATTATTGAGGTTGACATAATGAATGGATATACATACTATTCGCTAAAGGATATGGCAGATGGACGAGAGTCTTGGATTAAGCGATTGCGTCTACCTGTAAGTGAATTAGCAATCCTGCGCTTCGCAGGTAAATAGAGTTTGCGCTCTTGAACCGGGGCAATTTATACCAGCAACGCATCTTTCGGATGTGAGAGATATTATTCGTCATCTTGATCCATACCTGACCGTACAAGGGAGCGTTCACTTACGAGTAATTGATGGGGGAGATGATCCCTCCAGATCACAACGCGGGTTTCGTGCTCAGTCAACTATAGGCGGTTTATTTTCTTTTCATGAAAATAGAAAAGAGCCGCGTGAAGTAGCGCGATTAGGACACCGAGACGGTATTGGCATTGGTTCATATATTGCAGAAAAAGTGAAAAATAGGAGGCGGATATCTACGTTGTCCTTTACACCATTTTTGGATATTGATTTAGCAAGTCTTGATGTTGAGTCTGTGTGCGACCCTACCGAAGGACAATGTACCAAAACAAAACGTTAGAGCCAGTGGAAATAACGAAAGAGGTGCCACAAGTTCGATTTGGTTTTTGGGTTACCTACAAATCTTTACCGGTTTGGCAAACGAAATAATATGCTTGAACGAACTGCATTTCTCGCGTCACAACATTTACGGGTTGCGTCAGGCGAAGGAGATCCACAAGTTATAGTTGGACAACTTATTTTGTCCTGCGCGGGATCACTAGCGGTATATTTGGCGGTGTTGGCTGGGTTGGAGCTCGGTGGAAGAATTAATGGTTACCCCGGACGTGGAAAAGAAGTACATGAAGATCTCATGCGTCAATTGAAAGATGCTTTTACTCGACATAGGAGACGCTAGGTTTGAATGATCCCTACGTATCAAATATGGAGTATTTCGAGAAGGAAAATATTCCTAGTTCCACTATAGAATTTAGCCTAGTTATTTGTTGGGAGTAAGCGTTTTTAATGAGGTGTATATAGAGGAAAATGTTTCTTACTCTTGTCTTATATAATTCCTTACCAATTTTAATAATTAGGTAACAAACACAAAAATAGAACAAATTATAGAACAGATCAATAGTGTTCTTGACTTTACAAAACTTGTGCTAGTAATATGAAGGTATGCTTAAGCTACACCCTGTTCAAGAAAGGCTTTTATTTTTGCTAAAAGCCAATCACGAATCACCATTAACTGTGAGGGAGTTGCAAGAAGAATTACAAGTTTCCTCACCGAGTGTAGTCCAACATCATATACTGCAATTAGAAAAAAAAGGGTATCTCCGTAGGAATCCTACTAATCCTCGAGATTACCAAGTGCTTTCAGATTCGCCAGACAAATTAGTAACTTATCTTAATCTATATGGTATGGCTCAGTGTGGGCCGAAAGGATCATTGTTGGATGGTGACCCAATAGATAGAGTACCCATTTCTACTAAAATACTTGGATTTCCTTCTTCCGAAGCGTTTATGATAAAAGCTCGTGGCGACTCTATGCAGCCAATGATTAAGGAAGGCGATTTAGTAATCGTAAAGAAAACGTCTGATGTAAATGACTCTCAAATTGCAGTTTGCGTGAATAATGGTGAAGTGCTAATTAAAAAAATACAAAGAATTAAGGATAGAAACAGGGTTAGATATAACTTAATATCACTCAATGATGATTATCAACCATTTTTAGCTGACGAAAACTTTAAGATAGAGGGTATAGTAAGGAGTGTATTAAATTACAC
>DJCU01000031.1:5918-10150 GCA_002430725.1 Candidatus Gottesmanbacteria bacterium UBA5942 | reverse complement strand
CTCGAAGGCTTATTGGAGATATATTGTGCAATCGGTTTATTATGGTTATAAAAAATGCGTTTTTTATGGATTTATTGTTTTATAACTTCCCTATTATTTTTTTTCATTTAGTTGTGCGTTTGATAATCACTCCTCGAGTGGGCTGGTATATGATTCGGCAGGTATTAAAACAGACAAAGGGCGCACTTCATTTGCGTAAAGCTGCAACAATATCTCGTGCGGATATGCACAGGTGGTATCGTGATGCAGCGAATGAGGTGTCGAAGCAGCCGAGAAACATTGTGTCCCGATCGTTGGCGCTTATTACCAACCATTGAAAACAAGAGTGTAGCGTTGGTACGATGACATATATGTTTTCATCAATTCATCAACTTTTTAAGTTAGCGACACAATCAAAAAAAGTTTGGCTATTGCCGATTATTCTTTTTATGATTATCGTGGCGCTTCTTGTCATCAGCGCTCAAGTGTCGCCTCTGCCTGTATTTTTGTACCCCATACTATGATTGCATTTTTTAGACGTTTTAACGCATTGTGTATAGCAGCAGCGTTATGTGTCGTATATTTGGTGGGCATAGGGCTTGCTCGGTTTATACATTTGTTTAGTGAGCGGAAAAATAATAGTCCCGTTTCACACTGGAAGCTCTCTCACGATACACAGGATTTTGAGAAATTGTCGTCTCCTTACTAATCATGAACATATTAGGTATTTCAGCGTTTTATCATGATAGTGCCGCGGCACTCTATATAGATGGAAAGCTGGTGTCCGCAATAGAAGAAGAAAGGTTTAGTCGCCTAAAGCACGATAACACGTTTCCATTTAAAGCGATCAATTATTGTTTAGATTCGATGGGATTAACGATAAATGATATTGATGTTATCGCATATTATGAAAAACCCCTCCGTAAATTTGAGCGACTACTCGAAACATTCGTCATAACATACCCGTTTGCCCTCCGACCATTTTTGCAGACAATTCCTGACTGGCTTGGGCAGAAAATTAACGTTGAGGAAATACTAAGAAAAAAAGTTGGGTTCTCGAAAAAAATATATTATGTTCCCCATCATCTGAGTCACGCTTCTGCCGCTTATTATTCATCTTCCTTCGAGAATTCCGCAATTCTTACGGTTGACGGAGTTGGCGAATACCAAACAACAGCGTTGTGGAAAGGTCAAAAAGAGAAGATAACGCCTCTTAAAAGTATTGATTTTCCTCACTCTATAGGACTGCTCTATTCAACATTTACTGCATATTTAGGGTTTAAGATAAATGAAGACGAATATAAGATTATGGGTCTATCCGCATATGGGTCACCGAAGTATGTAAGTGATATATACCGACTTATCGATATTAAATCTGATGGGAGCTTTGCGCTCAATATGAAATATTTTTCGTATAGAGAATCGTTTCGTATGTTCAGCGATGCATTTATAGCATTATTCGGTTCTCCCCGAGTGCCGGGTGCAAAAGTAGAAAAGAGACATAGAGATATAGCTGCGAGCATTCAGGTTGTCGTTGAAGAATTATTATTTATGATGCTTAATCACCTTTATGCCCTGACGAAGTCTAGAAATCTTTGTATAGGCGGTGGTGTTGCGTTAAATGCATTAGCGAACGGAAAAATATATAACAGAACTCCGTTTAGAAATGTGCATATATTAGGCGCTGCAGGCGATAGTGGCGCTGCCATCGGCGCGGCCTTATATGTGCAACGGAAAGTAGGGAAAGAGGTTTCTAAGTCACAAATTACAGAATTGTACTTAGGTTCATCGTATAGCAACGAAAGCATTGAGTCATTATTGCGGTGTTACCCCAAATTAACCTATAAAAAATACGATAACGAAAGCGATTTACTGAGGGCTGTCGTATCGCTACTCGTAAAAGGAAAAACTGTCGGGTGGTTTTGGGGGCGCGCTGAATATGGCCCGAGGGCGCTTGGTGCGCGTTCAATACTTTCTCGCCCGAGCCCGCATACGATGAAAGATGTTATGAATACAATAAAAAAACGAGAAGAGTTTCGCCCGTTTGCAGGATCTGTGCTTCAGGATCACGTACACGAATATTTTTATTCCCCGGAAAAAAAGCACTATTCCCCTTTTATGAATGTGTGCCTGATAGTTCGAGAGAATAAACGAAAAGAATTAGCAGCCATAGTACACGAAGACAACACCTGCAGGATTCAAACGGTTAGTGCAAAAAATGGCAGATATTACCGGTTGATTAAAGAATTTTACCGGCAAACAGGCATCCCCTGTGTATTAAACACAAGCTTCAATGTTATGGGAGAGCCTATTGTGGAACATCCTCGTCAGGCTATAGAGGATTTTCTTCACTCCTATATGGACTATCTCGTTCTCAATGACTTTGTCGTGTATAAAAGTAATCGGTAGGAGTGTATTTTTTATGTATCACATAGGAGGACTCACCATTTTTTCCGGTTCAATTTCAGACGTAGTCGGCGTTATAGAGAAGTGGGTCGAAAACAAGAAACGAAGCTACGTTTGTGTTACCGGAGCACACGGAGTTGTTGAATCACAGCAGAGTGGCAAGGTGTTGCGCGCGCATCGGCATGCCGGATTGATAGTACCAGATGGGATGCCGCTTGTGGGGTTTGGTGTGTTGCGAGGGTTCCCGCAAACAAAAAGGATTTATGGGCCAGATTTATTTATCGAGCTTTGTAAGCGTGCAGAGAAAAAGAAATGGAGAATATTTTTATACGGCACGACAGAGGACACACTCATAAGACTGCAAAAGCAGCTACATCACAACTTTCCCAAGCTTATTATTGTCGGAAGCTACGCTCCCCCTTTCCGTGCATTGACGCCAAAGGAAGAAAAAGAAATTATTGTGACAATAAACGAGTCCCGCCCGCATATTGTTTTTGTTGGGCTAAGCACGCCGAAACAGGAATTGTGGATGCATACGCATTCCCAACGTCTTACCGCAAATGCGTTGATTGGTGTAGGCGCTGCATTTGATTTCGTTTCCGGAACGAAAAAACAAGCACCCCGATGGATACAAAGAACGGGGTTTGAATGGTTATTTCGGTTCAGCCAGGAGCCATCCAGGCTATGGTATAGATACACTGTTGGGAACTTGCGGTTTTTGCGATTACTTATTACGGATTTAGTATTTCCCAAATAACTATGACTCGCTACTCAATAACCCCTCTGCTATTTATCCTATTGGTGATTATAAGTATTCACGGGAGAGGCTCACTTGCTGCTGCGGGGACAATAGGAATAATTCTATTTGAATTTTGGTATCTGTATATATTTATTAGAAAAGCAATTGTACACAAATCGTTTATAACCTTATTGCTTATTGCCATCCCCGTTCTTGTGTACATAATTGCTTTTTCCTTCATTAATGGATTGGAGCTGTGGGTTGACGAAATTGAGGTCATTCGTTTTGCGCGGTTGCCCTTGGCGGACGTTGCCCGCACGGTAATGACTGAGCACGTCACTGTGCCCCCATTGGATTACTGGAATATGTGGGTCTGGAATAAGGCCGCTGTATTTTTTCCGGTACATATATGGGAATACGTCTACAGGGTTCCATATATGATGCTTCACTCCCTCGCCGCCGTTTTGCTGGGGCTCGTTTGTTGGGGGTTAGTAAAACACGGATCCCGTTCGAGAGCTCTTGTGGCTATATGTGGATTTTTTCTTTATTTTTTTAACCCACTTTTGTTTGCATATTCGTATGAGGTGAGATTTTATGCCATGACGTTTTTGGGGGCAACGGTGGTTGCCGCTCTTTATTACAAAAATAGACTGTTTGCCGTAGAAAATTTCCCTCTTATTCTTTTGTTTTGTCTGAATTCGGTATACCAGTTTATTATTCTTGTGCCATTTATTCTTAATGGTGCTATAAACAAATCAACGCGGAAAAACGCGCTAGTGCTGAGTGGCTATGCGGCACTCATTGCGCTGATAATACTTCCATTTTTGTACGTCCCCAATCCAGTCGAAGCCATATACGCAAATCAAAGGATTATGGATGGTCTGTATGGTTTGAACGCTTTTTATTTTAATACTCCTTGGAGGCAATATCTGGTATATGTATTTGTAATAGTACTTCTTTTACTCCGGCGGAAAAAAGCCCTGTTTATGCTGGGAGCTAGTATATTTTACGTGCTCGTAGTTGTGGCGCTTAATGCAAAGTATAACTATCGGTATTTTGGTGGCAAGCATTTCCTTTTTATTATGCCCTTCTGTACTCTGGCGGTGTA
>DJCU01000031.1:4735-5681 GCA_002430725.1 Candidatus Gottesmanbacteria bacterium UBA5942 | reverse complement strand
CTTCTGTACTCTGGCGGTGTACGAGCTATTTTCCCTGTCCCGTTCCCTATTGTTTCGTATAGCGGCGATAGTGTTGGTGGGTATTGTTTTTATCTATCCGTTTTACGAACACGTACACCGGATGTATACCAAGGAGTTTCTTGTGGCAAAGTCGCCTATGGGATTAAAAGATGTGTTTCAGTACGCAGCAAATAACAATGTCGCAAGAATTCTCGTTGAGTACGCTGCCACCAGTGAAGAAGATATGAAGTATTACCAGCGGGCGATTTCGTGGTACAGCGAAACGTATTCACAGCCAAAAGTTGAAGAATTTATCCTTACACAAGGATGCGCAGCATTTGCGTCATCATCCTCCTCTCTTTTGTATTCGGTATCCGGTGTGCCACCCTGTCATTTTTCTTCCAACACGGAAATCGTCTATTTGTATGACATGGTTATGATTACAAGACGTAATTGATATATGGAATATAATAAGCAAGTTTTTAAACGGTTATTATCTGCCCTTCTTTTTATTTGTTTTATTGTTGGGTTATATTTTCGATTGAGCGGACTTTCTAGTTCGGTGTGGTCAAATGTAGGCTATGACGAGACCAGAGACACACTTGTGGCGTCACATATAGCATTATTTAACGAGCATCTTATAAGAGGGCCTCACGCAGCAAATAAATATTTATCATATCCACCGACATACTATTATTTTTTATCCCTTTTGTGGCAAATCGTCCGTGGGATATACGGCCTTAAACTTATTTGGATGATGTTGTCGTTAGGAATTATCCCCATCGCTTATAAGCTGGGTGAAATGGTATGGGACAAAAGGTTGGGACTGTTGTCAGCTGTTCTCGTGGCTATACACCCGGTATTTATCCTTATTGGCCAGCAAGTAACTCCGCCATATTTATTGCCGCTTGTTGTTTCGTTAGGTGTCCTGTGCCTTTTGCTCCGT
>DJCU01000031.1:0-4521 GCA_002430725.1 Candidatus Gottesmanbacteria bacterium UBA5942 | reverse complement strand
CTCCTGTGCCTTTTGCTCCGACCCATACGCGCTCACACACTGGCTTTTGCGATCGGTTTACTGTTTCTCGGTTTACATATTCATTACAGCACGCTTCTTATAACACCCGTTATGTTCTTGTGGTGGATTTGGACGTATCAGCAATACGTGCGCCGGTGCGTGACGTGGAAACGGTGGATACCAGCACTTGTGGGCATAGCGAGTTTTTTTCATGGCTGTTGTTAAGCTACCGGACAGCTCCTTTCGATCAAATTGATTTTGTAACGAAAAATCCTATGACTGCGAATATTTTTTCAAAATTTGTTGAGGTTATAAGCACATGGGGATTTTTACTTTTATATGAGGAGATGTCTTTCATTGCCGCAGCTTGTTTGTTGTTAGTCGTCTATGGTGTTTCGTTCTTTATAGTTTTTTGGAGTCGAGGCAGTGTCGGCATTAACAAAAATGCGTATATACTTACCTTTTTATTAAGTGTTGTCCCGCTTGTTATGGCGAGCCGGTATCCCGGCGAGATGTCTACTGGATACCTTATGGTGATAATGCCATTCGGATTGTTGTTTATGGCTTTTATTCTCCGATTATTATTTATGAGAAGTAAGGTGATTGGTATTGTTTGTGCATGTGCGTTGATTAGTGTTTTAGGAGCGAAGTCATACCAAATGAATAACCCCGTCTCTCCGTTTTTATACTATCGACATATGGAAAATATAGCATTGGAAATCGCAAAGGATTATCAATTAAGAGAGGGAACAACAAAAAACACTTCGTTTACAATAATGTTTTTGTCTCCTCGTTCGGATCAAGTGCTCGATGATTGGCAAACCGGTGGCATTTGGTTTCATTTGGAGCGCATTTTCGGAATTAGGTTGGTGAAATTAACAGAAAGCGGTGTAAATTTTATTTCTCTGATACAAAATCCTAAATACCTGTATGTTGTTTGTGACGAGCGTTTAATACAGTCGCTTCAAGATGATGCCAACAGATGCTCATTTTTGGTCACACGTGTCAATGACAAGTTGCCGACAAATCGGCGTCTCATATATGAAGCACAACCATACACAGTGTGAGGATTTGTTACAAGGTGAAGAGAATAAACCGGTAGTATATGCAGGGTCTAGGCGTGCGCAGTGTTATGTGTTGGTAATCTTTGAGAGCGCGAGAGCTGTTTTTGCAAATTCCTTCGGGCTATTGCCTAAGCCGGACGGCAAATAAAATCCCGCTTTTTCTAAGCGTTCTGCTACGGGAAAACGGGATGCTTTATATAGACCAAGCTTCTTGAATGCTGTTCGTGGTGAATAAAAAAATGTTCTGGTTTGGATGCCATAATTAGTCATAAGGGTTTTCATTAGTCTATCTCGAGTAGTTTTTGTTTTGTGATTTAGTGTCACTGCGTACATCCAATACGCATTTTTTGCCCATGGCTTTTCGATGGGTAAAATAATATCGGGGATATTTTTCAATTGTTTGGTGTAGTGAGCCGCCATGGCCAATTTCTTTTTTAAGGATGTCTCGATTTCCTCAAGACTCGCTAGTCCCACCGCAGCCTGCATATTGCTCATGAGGTAGTTATATCCAATTCCTTCATGAATAAAGCGGGTTTTGGAGTGGTTAAGTGATTTAAGTGAATTGATTTTATCGATATATTTTTTATTGTTGCTTACTACCATCCCCCCTTCTCCGGTGGTAACGATTTTATTTGCATAAAAACTAAATATGGCAATGTCGCCAATAGATCCCGCTTTCTTTCCTTTGTATTCTGCTCCATGCGCCTCTGCTGCATCCTCGAGTACTTTGAGTTTGTGTTTTTTGGCGATAGTCATAATTGAATCCATGTCGCACGGGTGACCAAAGAGGTGTACCACCATGATTGCTTTTGTCCGTTTCGTAATAGCCTTTTTTATAAGTTCAGGATTTATCCCGTAGGTCTCCGCATCTACATCTACGGGAACAGCCTTTGCTCCTGTGTACCAAATGGCAAAATAGCACGACGCTATAGTCATGGCTGGCACAATGACTTCGTCACCAGGGCCAACACCGAGCGCCATGAGCGCTAAGTGAAGTGCTGCGGTCCCGGAACTGGTGCTGGAGGAATACTTGACACCAAGATAGCGTGCAAACGCGCTTTCGAATCGCCTAACAAACGGTCCTTCAGATGAAAACCAGCCGGACTTTACGCATTCGGATAAATACGCATTTGCCTTTCTAGGAATTGATGGACGGTTTACCGGAATTATGTGATGTTTACCCATGCTTTTTTCTTTGATGCTTTATATGCTGCTTCAATAAGTGTTATAACTGCCGCGCCATCGTTGGCGCTTGGGTCGGGTTGTTTTTTGTTTCGGATGCAGTCAGCCATGTAGAGAAGTTCTCGATGATACGAATCTTTTGGCTCGTTAGAGTAGTCGTAGACGATACATGTCCCCTGTTTCCCGCCGACAGTTACCGTATCATGAGTGGTTGAGTCTATGATGATATATCCTTTTTCTCCCCATAGTTCGATATGAAGATATCCCGCCCATTGCAGCCATGATGAGGTGATTATTGATTGTCGGTTATCGCGGGTTTTGTAGATTGCAGTTCCTATATCTTCGACTGTGGCTGTTTTCCATAAGTTGGTTGTCATGGAAGCTGTACAGCTTTTAAAGTCGCCCATAAACATGCGAGCAATGTCGATAACGTGACACCCATTATCGATAAATGTGCCGCCTCCAGAAATAGATGCATCCCAGAACCATTTTTTGGAAACTCGCTCACCGTTTGTGCCAATGCTTCCTTTGAAAAATAGTAGTTTTCCAATGTCTCCTTGGTGAACAATTTCTTTCGCCTTTTCGACCGTATGGAAGAAACGATGATTAGATCCGGTTTTAACGATTCTCTTATATTTTTTGGAAGCAGCTAATATTTGTCGAGCCTCTTTTACAGTTGGCGCGAGGGGCTTCTCGCAAAGCACGTGCATACCACACTTTATGGCCTCTATGCTCATTTTTGTATGATATGCGTTGGGTGTGGCGACAATGGCAAAATCGGCCGGCTCAGGGAGTGAGGCAAGATCAGAAACAACGGGTACACCGAATGACTTACTGATGACGGATTGTTGTGCTGGAGAAGGATCGACTACCGCAACGACACGAAAGTCTTGCGGAAGTGATAAACAGGCAGCAAGTCGTTTCATACCAAAAAAGCCGCCACCAATAATTATCACTTTAAGTATGGATTTTTTCATGCGCGGAAATTGTAACAGAGTGCACATCATATTTCACGCTCCTGATATAATGCCATCGATGAGAGCTCCTCCGATTATTTTTGTTTTTAACGCTTCTATTGAGAGTGGATGTGATTATGTGGTGCAGACAATGCGTTTGGTGGCAAAAACATATCCTTTGTTCGGACTTGCACTTGGAGATATTATTTTTTTTCCAAAATTATTTACTGAAAAAAATCATTGGATAATACGCGTTCTACATGGATCAATAATCATACGTCCTGTCAGTTTGTTGCCAGGCGTACGGTTTCGTTGGGTACGGATGATTACCTATACAAGCTATGCATTGGCGGTAAAGCTTTATATGACCCTTAGGTATTTCGGTCAAAAAAAAGTGCTATGGTTTTTTGAACCCTTTCACATTCCCACGCTTTTACGAATTTTTCACTCATATGTATCGGTGTATGATTGTGTCGATTATTACCCTGGTTTTTCGGATGAAGCTGGTCGGGAGCATGCTGCGGTTATGAAACGAGCCGCATGTATTGTTGCCAATTCAGAGCCTTTAACAAAAGAGCTAAAGAAAGTTCGTTCTGATGTTGTGTGTGTTCCGCTTGGGTTTGCAGACGAGTTATTTAGTAACAATGTTTTGAGTAAACATGTTCGTAAGAAGCGCCGCGATTTTACAGTAGGATATATAGGAAGTATAAGCGGACGTATGGATTTCTCGCTTATCGAGAAGGTGGCAGTCCGTTTACCAACGATTCGTTTCGTGTTTGTTGGGCCTCTTGAGGAGCACGTATTTGGTGCTCGGGACACTGCGGCGAATGTATGGAAACGCATTTGTCGGCTAAAAAATGTGAAATGGAACAAGCATGTCAGCAAGTCTGATATTCCAGCTATCCTCTCGGGGTTTGATATAGGGATCATCCCTTATAGAGTTGATAACTCTTTTAACCGCTTTAGTTTTCCAATGAAGACGATGGAATATTTTGCGGCTGGCAAACCTGTTATTTCAACTGACATTCATGCGTTAAGGAGATATGAGAAGCGGCGATTGCTGTTTATTGGTAAAACACCTTGGGAATTTACGCGTGTGATATGTAAGATTCAAAAATATGGTTGGTCAATGAGACAAATACAGAAACAGAGGGATGTAGCATTTTTTCATTCATGGAAAAATAAGGTGGCCACCATAATTCGACTAGTAGACCGTAAAGGATTATTCTCGAGGAAGTATTAGTTTATCTATTATTGTTATCGCTAATTTTTTTAGTAATTTTTTTGTTCGCTGTATCATCTGTCTCTTATACACATCT
>DJCU01000011.1 GCA_002430725.1 Candidatus Gottesmanbacteria bacterium UBA5942 | reverse complement strand
ACCTTATATATAGTGAAAAAAGTAAAGATAAAGATGAATATGAAGCCCTAAAGATTAAACTTAAATTATTTGAGGAAGATACCTATTGGTGGCAACCTCACGATCCAAAAAATCAACTTATAGAGCGTGTAAAACTTATTCAAGCTATTTCTTCAACCCCAACAGGAGATAAGCTTAAAAAAATAGCAGACTTATAAATAATTACTCCACCTAAAGAAGACGTCTGAAAGTGACGACTGTGCGCAGTCACAACAATTACCTTCAGTCGTGTGAGATCTTATAGCAAGGGTTTTCGCCCATCAGCAAAGTAACTATCATCATAGCCGTCTTCAAGTACGATTATTTTTGCCTTAAACATCCCAGCTTGTATGAGCTTTTTACAATAAAGGCCTGTTTATAAGTTATTGAGTTCTGGCGTGATCTCTACAAGAAAAAATAACTGATTTATTACCCTCCTTTGTTATTTGCGACTTTATTGCATTAGTCTATTGATATAGTTAAGCAATTTAGTATAATTAAATGCATATAATTTGCGTTTAAAATAATTATGAATTTAGATTTAACTCTTTCCAGTTTACAAGACAAAGGACATCGAATCACCAAAGTAAGGAAGGAGGTGGTTAAAATTTTCTCGCAAAGCTCTCAACCTCTTTCGGCCAATCAGGTCGAAAAAATGCTTTCCCAAGTTAATGTAACTGCTAACAAGGCCACTATTTACCGAGAGTTACAGTTTTTGCTTACAAATAGGTATTTGACGGAAGTATATCTCCATCCTAATGAAGTTTCTTATGAGTCGTCAGAGTTAAAACATCATCATCATTTGGTTTGTGATATCTGCGGCAGTATTGACAATGTCACCAATTGCTTAGTATCTAAGCTTGAAGAAGATGTTCTTAAAAAAAAGGGTTTTCAAATCGAAAGACATATGCTGGAATTTTACGGTACCTGTAGTAGGTGTCTTAAGCAAACATAATCTTTATGGAAACTCTACTCAATATTCTTATTGCAACTTTTCTAATCAGTGCTGGAGCATTGGTGGGAATTTTTACTTTGGCATTGCAGGCAGATAAATTAAATAAAATTCTCCTTTTGTTGGTATCTCTTTCTGCGGGTGCTTTGATGGGTGGAGCATTTATTCACCTTCTGCCTGAGGCTTCTGAGTCGTTAGAAAGCTCAAATGTTTACGGGACAGTTCTTTTATCTTTCATCATTTTCTTTTTTGTTGAAAAGCTATTTCATTGGCGGCACTGTCACAAGGGTCAATGCAAAGTTCATACTTTTGGTTACATGAACTTATGTGGTGATGCCGTCCATAATTTTATTGACGGGCTTATTTTAGCCGCAACCTTTATTGCTGATGCGAGGCTTGGAGTTATTACTACATTGGCAATCGCACTGCACGAAATCCCGCAAGAAATTGGTGACTTTGGTGTGCTTTTATATGCAGGGTTTAAGAAAGAAAAGGCGCTTGCTGCTAATTTTCTCGTAGCGTTGACTGTGGTGCTGGGTGGGGTCGTAGGTTATTTCCTGTCATCTTTGGATCGCTTCGTGGTCTATTTGTTGCCTTTTGCAGCAGGTGGCTTTATTTATATTGCCGCTTCTGATCTAATGCCGGAAATCCGTAAAGAGCAGAGTTTAAAGAAATCTTTGGCATCGTTTGGAGTGTTTTTGATTGGAGTACTGATCATGTATTTAGTTACATTTCTAGAGCATGAATAATATGCTTAGCTTAGTGAAAAAATCAATTTTTGGTTTTCTACTGGTCTTGTTGGGGGCTAATTTGGTTGTTAACGTAAATGCACAAGAAATAAAGAAGATTTACTTTTTTTACGGCACAGGGTGTCCCCATTGTACTCAAGTGCTGGAATATTTTGAAAGAGAGAATTTGCTCAATAAGTATCCTGTGGAAAAAAGAGAGATTTACTTTGATCGTGGTAATGCTCTCTTGTTTAACGAGATGCTTAGTAGTTTAGGAATAGATGAAAGCAGTCGAGGGGTTCCCACTGTTATCATCGGTAAAAAAGTTCTAGTTGGTGATAAACCGATTATTGATAATTTTGTCCTTGAGGCTGACAAGTTTTTAAATTCAAGCGAGATCTCTGAGAATAAGCAGGTTGTCGTGGAGAAGAAGGAAAGTGCTAAGCCTTTTGATCTCACTTTGACTGCGATCGTAATTGGAGCTTTGGTTGACGCAATTAATCCCTGTGAGTTTGCCGTACTTATAATCCTTATGACGACGATCTTAGCGTCAGGAAATTCCAAGAAAGCCCTTCGTGCTGGCTTAGCTTTTTCTATTTCAATCTTCATCTCCTACTTTTTAATAGGTCTTGGATTATACAAAGCCCTGAGTATTGGTGGTATATCGGAGATATTTTTCAAGTTTGTTGGTTGGGTGGCTATTGTCTTAGGATTGGCAAACCTTAAGGATTATTTTTGGTATGGCAAGGGGTTTTTGATGGAAGTGCCTATGATCTGGAGACCAAGGTTAAAGGGATTAATACAATCTGTGACTAGCCCGATGGGTGCTTTCTTCATTGGTTTCTTGGTGAGTTTGTTTTTATTGCCTTGCACGAGTGGACCTTATATCGTAATTCTGGGAATGCTGGCAAAGAAAGTGTTTGATACGCAAGCAGTTTTATATCTTATTCTCTATAATTTCATTTTTGTTTCTCCGATGATTCTTATCTCTTGGGCAGTTTATAAGGGCTTTGATCCCGCCAAAGCTGAAGAAATTCGCCAGAAACGCCTAAGAACACTACATTTTATTGCTGGCATAGTTATGCTTGCTATGGGTATGATTATTGTAAGGGGCTGGATTTGATGAGAAATATGAATACATTCTTTTACTGGCTACCTCGGATTTTATCTATATTATTTATCGCCTTCATTAGCATGTTCGCGCTTGACGTTTTTGGAGAACCACGGTGGTTATTAGCTTTGTTCATGCATTTAATCCCCAGTTATTTTCTAGTTGCCATAACTATTGTTGCTTGGAAGTATGAAGTGTTTGGAGGCTTTCTTTTTCTTATAGCTGGGCTTGGTTTGCTCATTTTTACCCACTTTGAAGCTCTTATTATTGCTATTCCTGCTTTTGTGATTGGGGCGCTCTACTTAGCTAAGAAGTATTTGCTAAAAGTTTAGGACTCAGTCAATTCGCCTGGTAACGAACTGTCTTTGATCCACTTTCCGTCAAAGCGTGCAGAATTTTTTTCTGTAATCCTAGTCATATATCTATTTCCGTATGCATCCTTACAGGATAATAGTCCCAAGCTGCTGAGAATACTGTATCAAACTACATCACTAATCACTGAGACACTCCTTTTTTATACTGTCTCATTTGTCTCGTTTAGCCTTGAAGTGATACACTCAAAATACAGTGGTTATGGGATCAAACGGTTCCAGACCCGTATGGCTCACAAACATAACCTAATAAATCAACTCTTTTATGGGAGAAGGCGACATAATTACCTCCAATAATGATGTACTACGAGGCGAGGTTATACCCGCAAAGGTATACCTAAAGCGAGGCTCTACCACGAGAGCATTAGACCCTGAAACCGAAGGCGACAAAATCAAAGAATTACGAGTAAATGGATGGAAAGATGTACCATGGAAAGAAGGTACTGCTATATTTGAAGAAAAGCGAAGAGTAACCCGCCAAGTGCTTGGCCCTATTTTTCAGGCAGCAGATGCTATAAGTACAAGAAAAAGAAAACCGCCTCGACTTTCGTTAACAGATAAATCATAGTAGTATAAACTTTACCCTCATTTACTTATGGCAACACCACTGAAAGATCGACAAGGCGGACTACAATTGCCCCACGAATACAGAACCGCTATCGTTGATATTGTCAAGATATGGACAAACAATCATTACTCCGGTGGCCAGGGCTCACAAATTGGATCAAAGGTATGGCGCGAGTTGGGCATCGCCAGCTAGAAATAGAAGGTCGCGTACGTAAACGACCGTCACGTTAACCTATAATCAAGCATGACACCGCCACAAATACCTGCTGATATCACCGCATACAACGCATCTCAAGACGGGGAATACAAAGCCATTTGTATGCGCCTTGCGCATATATTGATCACCAATTTACCCAATGCAGAGTGTAAAATCTGGCACGCACACCCGGTATGGTTTATCGAAGGAAATCCCATCGTTGGGTATAGCAAGCTCAAAGACTGTGTCCGCCTCCTCTTTTGGAGTGGACAATCGTTTGATGAGCCGGAACTTGTACCCGAAGGAAGCTTTAAAGCAGCGGAAGTACGGTATGTCTCTACACAACAAATAAATATTAGTGCTATAAAACACTGGCTCAAAAAGGCCCAAGCAATTCAATGGGATTATAAAAACATCGTCAAACGGCGCGGTAAATTAGTGCGACTTTCATAATGTACTCCCCTACACATTTTTTCGCCTTATTATTGGACATGGTATGATACAAACGATGACCACACAAGAAAAAGCATTGGAGATTATGAAAAGGCTTTACAAAGCCACCCCACATCCCAAAGTGGAGCTTCACTACACCACTCCGTTTGAGCTACTGGTAGCAACTATTCTTTCTGCACAATGTACCGACAAGCTCGTCAATACGGTCACTCCAGCATTGTTTAAAAAATATCCAACTATTCAGGACTATGCAAACGCGACTGCGGAAGAAATTGATCAGATGGTGGTAAAAATCAATTTCCATGCTAATAAAGCCAAAAATATTGTGGCTGCTGCAAAGATGATTATGTCTGACTATGGTGGTGAAGTGCCTGACACCATGGAAAAACTGGATGCGCTCCCCGGGGTTGCTCGAAAAACCGCGAACGTTATCTTGGGGAGTGTATTTGGGAAAGCCGAGGGCATCGTCATCGATACGCATGGCATCAGGTTATCCAATAAATTTGGTCTCACTACACATCAAGACCCAGTCAAAATCGAGCAAGACCTTATGAAGCTTATCCCCCGGGAAAATTGGATAGACTTTGGACACCTCCTGACGCTCCATGGGCGCTATGTTTGCACCGCTCGACCACACACCTGCGAGGATTGCACGCTTGGCGATCTCTGCCCCGAATACGCCAAATAATTATTTTTATTGCATTTTTGCATTCCGATTTGTTTTCAACTGTCCGAGTAGTATATGATGTTATTTACCGGTGTTTTTGTATAACATACATCGGGTTTATAAGGAGGAATACCTATGAGCGATGCTATCATGACTCCACTAGATGTCCCTCAAGATAAACGAGGCGAATATGAAAGCAACATACGTCTTGCTACCCACGATACCGGCCGTCTCATGCTATTTGCTGGAGATCAGAAAGTAGAACACCTCAACAATGATTTTTTTGGTGAAGGTATCGCCCCCGATGACGCAGATGCCGAGCATATTTTCAAAATCGCCTCGCAGGCGCGCATAGGCGTTTTTGCTGCACAACTCGGGCTTATCGCTCGCTATGGGCATGACTATGCTAATGTTCCCTATCTTGTAAAACTCAATTCCAAAACAAACCTCGTCAAAGCCGCCCAAATGGATCCAAGAAGCCAAAGCTGGTACAGCGTAGAAGATGTTGTGCGGTTTAAAGAAGTGAGCGGACTCAAAATATTGGGTGTAGGCTACACCGTATACTCCGGAAGCGAGTATGAGGGCGAAATGTTGCACGAAGCCGCGCAGGCAGTGTTTCAGGCGCACCAACATGGTCTTTTTACCGTATTATGGATGTATCCCCGAGGCAAAGCAGTTGCCGATGAAAAAGACCCGCATCTTGTCGCTGGAGCGGCAGGCGTTGCTGCCTGTCTAGGATCAGACTTCACCAAAGTGAACTATCCAAAGCCAAAGGAAGGCAACCGCGCAGAGGCGCTCAAAGAGGCTGTAGTGGCTGCTGGACGCACCAAGCTTATCTGTGCAGGGGGAAGCAGTGTGGAGGTCAAAGACTTCCTCCAGACGCTCCATGACCAAATCCATATTTCAGGCACATCTGGCAACGCGACCGGACGCAATATTCACCAGAAACCACTCGATGAAGCAGTGCGTTTTGCCAATGCGGTATCGGCACTCACCTACGACAAGGTTTCTGTAGACGAAGCATACGCTATTTATTCAGGAGGTAAATAATATGGCACGAATGACCCTTCATGAATTTGTTCATGAGCATAATGCTGATCTTGGCGAACCGTTTGCACAGGTTATGGATGTCCTCGAGACATTTGCAAAAACCATCCGCGAAAAAGTGTCGCGAAACGGTTTGATCGAAGAATCCGGAGACTCGGGTGGCACAAACGTGTATGGCGAAAACGTGCAGAAGCTAGATGCGTATGCTGACAAAACACTCACCGATGCGCTCCTTGCCTGCCCTGCTATCCACGCAGTGGGCTCTGAGGAGCTGGAAACGCCAAAAACATCAGGGAATGGCACTGGAGTATTTACGCTCACCCATGACCCGGTAGACGGGTCGAGCAATATAGATACAAATCTCCCTATCGGTACTATTTTTGGACTGTACCCCAAGGCAGACTCTATTTTGCAAAAGGGTAACACCCAGGTGGCATCAGGCTACATTCTTTATGGGCCAAGTATGCTGCTTTTTTATGCTGTCAAAGGGTCAGTCAATGGATTTACGTTTGACCCCGAGCGACAAACATTTGTCCTAAGCTACGAAAATGTACGGGTTGGCGACAAAAAATACTATGCCATAAACGAAGGAAACTGGGAACTATTTTTTGATGCAGAAAAAAATTATCTTACCACGGTAAAAAATTCAGGAGATTTTTCGGGGCGATATATCGGTTCAATGGTTGCGGATATCCACCGTACACTCTTGAAGGGTGGTATATTTATCTATCCAGCCGACAAGAAGCATGAAAACGGTAAACTTCGTCTGCTTTACGAAGTCGCTCCGCTTTCCTTCTTGATGATGCAAGCAGGTGGAGATGCAACCAGTGGCATGACAAACCCATTGGAGCTCGTGCCGGCAAAGCACGACCAACGAGTTCCTATCGCCTTAGGGAGTGCGCCACTTATTGCACAGTACCGCTCGTTTTCACCAAAGGGATAAACCCAAAAGATTACGCAAGGAGGATCTTCGCTTTTTCGAGCTCTTTGAGGGCGAGCTTACGAAACGTTCTTCCGGCATTCCATCGCTCCGATGCTCGAGTAAGGATGAGCGCGCGTACGATGATGTGTCCAGGATTAATCGCCTCTACCCCTTCTATCCGAGAATTTTCCAGTATGTACTGACCGATACGTTTATCTTTTCGTATTTCCATGAGTGCGTGCTCAAGAGCGGTAAGCATATCGTCAAGCGGTTGATTTGATTTAATAGGAAAATCCGCAATCACTCGTGCCTGCCGCTTGGAGTAATTGATAATCTTTTTGATTTCTCTGTTTGGAAAAATATGCACCGCACCGTTCTTATCACGTATACGCACTGTACGAAGCCCAAGCGACTCGGTGACTCCCTCAGATCCTCCGATATCAACATAGTCACCAACCCGTATGGTATCTTCCGTTAAAATAAATATGCCGGTAAAAAAGTCCTCGATAAACGACCTGAGCCCCAACCCGATAATGATACCCAACACTCCTGCAGAGGCAAATATGGGCGTCATATCGATCTTGAGCGCCTGAAATGTCGCGTAACCGGCTATCGAGTAAACGATAACGGTGATAAAGCTTTTGAGCACTGTTATATATGTCGCAGTTCTCGGAGATTCGAGGTTTTTGGGTACACGTATAAAATGCTGAAGCAACTTATTTACCACGATCGCCACAATAAAGGGAAGGACAACAAAGCTGATCTCACGAATAGTCATGTATTCTATTATACCAAGTGGAGGCTAGTTCTTACTCGATTTTTGCCGGATTACCTCGAGCGAACGACTGGAGTAGAATATACGCTATGGAACATAAGAGGTTTAATAAACTTGCCGACAAACGAGGCTTCTGGCTTCTCAAAAGCACCGAAGACACATTTGCAAAAACTGTTATCCCGCACTTGCCACCATGGCTCGAAACTTATCATCTGACGCTCGCAACTTTTCTCTGGATCGGCTTTATTCTCTTGGGGGGATATCTTTCCATCCAAAACATTCACTATCTATGGCTCATGTCATTTGGCGTGTTCGCACAAGCGATTACCGACCGATTAGATGGCGAAGTCGGACGCTACCGAAATACTGGACTTATCAAATGGGGATTTTATATGGATCATTTCCTTGATTACCTGTTTTTATGCGCAATTGTCATCAGCTACTGGTTTCTCACGCCTTATGAATATAAATATATTCTGTTTGTAGTACTTGCTATTAGCGCCGCATACTTTGTCCATGTCATCCTCTACTTTGGCGCTACCGGACAGCTGGAGCTAGCGAAAGAAGGATTTGGGCCATCGGAATTTCGGGTGCTTGTGATCATCATCAATACCATGCTTATTTTTCTCGATCGTATTATTTTCGTACCCTTGCTGTTAATCTTTTTTGGACTCAACATCTTTTACCTTGTGATCAATATCTATCGCGCACAGAAAAAAATCTGGGATATCGATATGAAACTAAAGCACCAACACCAAAAAACGTCTCACAACCCGCGATCATAGCGTAATATTTTGAAAATGCTTGAGCGATAAAACGCTCCCATTGGGTTTTGTCAGTACGATCGCTATAACATCCACCCGCAAGCTAGCTGGTAGTTCTGGGTGTCGACTTTTATACATAAAGCCTGTGCGTATTACCTCGCGAAGCTTTTGGCTACTAATCGCTCCTTCAGGAGTACCATAGGCGAGTGAGGCTCTTGTTTTTACCTCTACAAACACTAACGTATTCGTATCAAGGGCAATTATGTCTATTTCACCATGCCCTGCACGATAGTTCCGTTCTAAAACATGAAAATGGTTGTGTTGGAGAAATGTAACAGCGAGCGCTTCACCGTAAGCGCCAGTATTATTTCGCGGCCTGTGGAGGAGTGACTTCTGCAATCCTTGTTGCATCTTTCCCTATCTTACCACGCAGATAGTAAAGCTTGGCGCGGCGGGTAACACCACGCTTTTTAATCTCAATTTTTCGAATCCATGGGGAAATCAACGGAAAAATGCGCTCAATGCCAACTGCTGCTGCACCAATTTTGCGTACCGTAAACATCGCATTTACTCCGCTTCCCTTCATGGAAATGACGATACCTTCAAATACCTGGATACGCTCACGGGTTTCTTCTTTTACTTCGCGCTTGGTTTTGCCGGCTACTTTTTCTTTTTCAATCAACTTGTAGTGCACACGAACGGTATCGCCGACATGCAGGTCGACTTTCACTTCGTTTTCACCATCTTTGCCAGTCCAAACAATGTGGTTAGCCATATATAAGATGCTTATTTTACCATCCCAGCCTGATTGATACAAGCTCGGATATAACTGATAAATAATGGATGAGGAACTAAGGGACTTGAGCGATATTCAGGATGATACTGCGTACCAAGGAAAAATGGGTGCACACTCGTGGGTAACTCAATAATTTCTGCAAGGTTTTCTACCGTAGATCGACCGGAAAATATAAGCCCTTTTTCTTCTAATGCTTTGCTAAATTCATCGTTAAACTCGTAACGATGACGATGTCGCTCCCAGACGGTCTTTTTGCTTTCATCGCTATACCCTTTGTGGGCAAGGTAGCTTTGATCTGCGAGCGAACCTTCTTTCACTTTACACTCCCATCTCCCCAACCGCATCGTACCACCGTACGCTCTGCGCTTTTGGTTTTCTTCTTGCATCGGGTTCATGTGGATAACGGGAAATGGTGTCGCTTCGTCACACTCGGTTGTATTTGCACCCTTTAGCTGCAATACGTTGCGGGCATACTCTACCACAGCCAACTGCATACCGTAGCAAAGCCCCAGGTAAGGAATTTTCTGCTCCCGGGCAAATCGAATTGCTTCAAGCATCCCCTCGACACCACGAGCTCCCCACCCAATGGGCACGATCACACCAGCCACCCCTTTGAGTAGTTCTTCGGGTTTTTTGCCTTTTTCGATCTTTTCGGAGTTTACCCAACGAGTTTTGACCGTCACGCCTTCTGCCCATCCCGCGTGATCCAATGAGTCCATGAGCGCTGCATACGAATCTCGAAGCTCGTAATCACCGGTACCGAAGTACTTCCCTACGATAGCGACTTCGATTGTTTTCTTTTTGCTCTCTTTGACACGCGTCAGCAATTGTGTCCATTTTTCCATCGCAACTGGTCGGTCGGGAAGTCCAAATAGTTTTAAGATTTTCTGTGCAAATCCCTGTTCCTCAAACGTCTGAGGTACCGCGTAGGGAGTCTCTTCATCGGGATTGCTAATGACATTTTCGGCATCTACATTACAAAACATAGCCAAGCGTTCCCGCCGCCTGACATCGATAGCTTTTTCTCCCCGACACACGATAAAGTCGGGCTGTATACCCATCGACAACAAAAACTTCACTGAAAGCTGTGTTGGCTTCGTTTTGGGTTCGCCTAAATGATGAGGAGTAGGCAAGTAGCTCACATGTACGTGCACCACAGGCGCTTTTTTCACTGTTTTCAAAATTCGGGATGCTTCATAGTACAGCATGTTCTGGTATTCACCTGCTGTTCCACCAAGCTCGATTACCACAATTTCTGCGTTATCTTTTTCCGCGGCAATCTCGATACGCTCGAGAATTTCGTCAGTAATATGGGGGATAGCTTCTACGTCTTCGCCTTTGTATTCAAAATTCCGCTCACGGTTAATGACAGCGGTATATATCTGTCCCATGGTCACGAAGTTGTGCCGATAGACGTTTTTACCCAAAAACTTCTCGTACGTGCCCATGTCCATGTCAGCCTCAGTACCGTCATCGCACAAAAACGGATCTCCATGCTCGATAGGATTGATAAGCCCTGAGTCTACGTTGAGGTAATTTTCGAATTTAACGGTGGTGACCCGATAACCTCTTGCCTGAAGAAGGAAGCCAATGGATGCGGTGGTAATCCCCTTTCCTAATCCTGAGAGTACCCCGCCAGAAACAAAAATATACTTGGTTTCTGTAGAGTGCATGGTTTAAGATACCAAAAAATACCCTCCCCGTCAACTTTTACCACAAGACGAGGAGTATACTCTTCGGTTACTTTTTTGCACGCTTTTTGGCGTGACGCGGCTTCCCTGTTTCCTGTCGTGCCTTGCTTGGTCGCCGCTCACCCGCCATATGTTTACGAAATAGAGAGTAAAAAATATCCCCCTTGGTCACCATGCCAACCACCTGATCATCATTATTTAATATCGGCAATTGATCAACATGCCGCACGATCATACGTGAAAGTGCTCTCATAATAAGGGTAGTTTCACGCGCGAAAATAACCGTCCTGCACATAATATCTTTCGCCTTTATGGGCGCCATATCTTTGATCCGCTCTTCCATCGCCTCAAAATCTTGGGGCGTTTCAAGGTAGTCCATCACATCCTGGTATTTCGGATAAATTCGCTCCAAGATGTCTCTGCGCGTCACGATGCCAACAAGCTTATTTTCACGAGTAACGACCGGAAGTGTATGGATATGGGAAGTAAAAATCTTTTTGCAAAGGTCACGATAGGTGGTGTCGGGGGATACTGTCATCACATCTCTGGACATTATTTCTGATACAGTCATAGATGGATTTTAGAAAGTATAGCACACAGAGAGAACCAACTGTCAATACGAGAAGAATTACTGGATACGATACGGGGCGCGGTGCTTCCGTTTACTTACTTTGAGTTCAAGCATGGAGCGCTGCAGTATAGCGACCGCAGATGCCAGCTCTTCGCCCTTAGCTTTTCGGGCAATCAAGTCTTTGGCAGAATCCATAGCTTTTTTGATTTCTGCTTCGTTTATCTCATCTGCACGAACCGCGCGGGATACTAAAATAGTTGTTTCTCCTTTGGGTCGGACTTCCATAAATCCCCCACCGATCGCCAAAAAATACTCTTTCCCTCCGGCAATAATTTTTACTTCTCCGGGAGCTAACTGGGTAAAAAGTGGCTGATGTTTGGCGAGTATCTCTATCGTGCCATCTGGTGTCGGCACAGAAACCGCGTCTACTGTTTCAGAAAACGCTTTTCGCTGCGGTGTGATAACGTCAAGAAGAAATTGCATGAGTTACTTCACCTCGTCTATAGTACCTACCATATAAAATGCTTGTTCTGGCTTGCTGTCATGCTTTCCATCAAGGATTTCCTTAAATCCTCGCACGGTTTCTTCGACTGGGACGTATTTCCCCGGCCTTGCAGTAAACGCTTCAGCCACGAACATTGGCTGTGTTAAGAACCGTTGAATTTTTCTCGCACGAGATACGGTGAGCTTATCTTCTTCGCTTAGCTCCTCCATACCCAAGATGGCGATGATATCCTGAAGATCCTTATAGCGTTGCAGCACACGCTGTACGCCCCGAGCGACCTCATAGTGGGTATTTCCCAGCACAAGCGGATCCAATATACGCGAATTCGCGGTCAATGGATCGATAGCAGGATACAATCCTTGTTCTGCAATCGAGCGTTCCAATGAAATAGTCGCGTCCAAATGAGCAAATGTGGTAACCGGTGCGGGGTCAGTATAGTCGTCTGCAGGCACGTATACTGCCTGTACAGACGTGATAGACCCTTTCTTGGTACTCGTGATCCGCTCCTGCAGTGCACCCATTTCATCGGCAAGAGTAGGCTGATATCCTACGGCAGACGGGATACGTCCCAAAAGTGCGGATACTTCGCTTCCTGCTTGCGCGAAACGGAAAATGTTATCGACAAATAGCAACACATCCTGACCTTCCTCGTCTCGGAAGTACTCTGCCATGGTAAGCCCGGTCAACGCAACCCGAAGTCGGCTTCCTGGCGGTTCGTTCATCTGTCCGAACACCAGCGCTGTTTTCCCGATCACTCCGGAATCTTTCATTTCGTGCCACAAATCATTTCCTTCGCGGCTTCGCTCACCGACACCGGCAAATACAGACACTCCTCCATGCACTTCTGCCACGTTATGGATAAGCTCCTGGATAAGTACTGTTTTTCCAAGTCCTGCTCCTCCGAACAATCCCATTTTCCCTCCCTTTACGAAGGGAGCTACCAAATCAACAACTTTTATACCGGTTTCAAGAAGTTCACGCTTGGTGCTTTGCTGAGCAAGCGGGGGTGCGGCGCGATGTATTGGATGTCGTTTGGTAGCACCAATTGCTGGACCTTCGTCAATCGGCTCTCCGACAACGTTAAATATACGACCCAATGTCTTTTTGCCTACCGGCACACTGATGGGAGACCCCAATGCAGTAACAGTCAATCCGCGGCTTAGTCCGTCAGTTGGGCCTAACGCGATCGCGCGCACACGATTGTCTCCCAAATGTTGCTCAACTTCCAAAATAAGCGTTTTAACCTCACCAAATTCAGAAGGGACACTCAATGCTTCGTATATGCCAGGCATATAATCAGCGCTAAATTGCACATCGATAACGACACCTTGAATTTGGACAATAGTGCCCTGATTTGCTTTTTTGACTGTTTTTTCTTTTGCCATACGATAATCTCCTTTGCTTTTTATACTTCTACGGCAAGACGTGCAGTCACCATATCGGTGATTTCGTACGTGATCTTTTCTTGCCTTGCTTTGTTGTATTGCAGTGTCAGATCGTCCTGCAGTGAATTCGCGTTATCAGTCGCATTGTGCATTGCTATCATTCGCGCTGAATGTTCAGCAGCTTCTGCCTGTAATACCGCATCGCGAATTTGATTTTCTACATAGTGAGGAAGCAGCGCATTAAACACTTCTTCTACTGAGGGCTCGATCAAAAATTCATATGATCCTTCTTCAGCCTGTGCCGCTTCGTCACCGCTTATAGAAAGCGGTAATACTGTTTTTACTCGTGGCTGCTGCTTAGAAACCGATATAAATTCATTGGATACCAAATCGACTGCGTCATAGTTACCAGACAAAAACTGTTCGGTAAGAAACGAAACCAGTGCTGGTACAACCCGCTCCCATGGCGTGGTATCAGAAAAATCAGCTTTCACGCTGTGTCCCAGACGAGTGACAAAGTCGGCACCTTTTTTACCGATGGTCACGACTTCGTAGTTACCTTTGTCATACTGTTTCATAAAAAATCGAAATAACGATGTATTCAGTCCTCCGCACAATCCTTTGTTGGTAGAAAGTAATACAACCAACCGCTTGCCTGTCGGACTTGGTTTGGTAAGTAGTTGGTGACTCCGATAATCGGTTCGAGACGCCAACCGCATAACCATTTCATAAATTTTTTGCGCATAGAGCTTACCGGAAAGAGCTGCTGCTTGCGCTTTTTTCATTTTGGCGGCAGCGACAAGCTCCATGGCTTTCGTAATTTGCGCAATATTTTTTGCGCTTTTTATCCTTCGTTTGATAAGACGGATATTAGCCATGAGTAATTCAGGTAAACCCTTTTTTAAAGTCGGCTATCGCTGCCTCCAGGCTTTTTTCTACTTCAGGAGACATGACTTTTTCTTTTGCGATAGCGGTCAGCGCCTTTTTGTGGCGAGCCTGCACATACGAGATAAATTGCTGTTCAAAATCAGTGATGCGTTTGACGGGAATTTCATCCAAATGCCCTTTTGCTCCTGCCCACATGATCACCACCTGTGCTGCAACGGATACCGGCTGAAACTGTCCCTGTTTAAGTAGCTCCATCATGCGGCTTCCCCGCGCAATTTGTTTTTTGGTCGTCTCATCGACATCTGCGGCAAATTGAGCAAATGCTGCCAAATCTCGAAACTGTGCCAAATCGAGACGCAAATTACCTGCAACCTTTTTCATGGCTTTTATTTGCGCACTTCCTCCGACACGAGACACCGAAAGACCAACGTTTACTGCAGGTCGCTGCCCGCTGTTAAACAAATCGGATTCCAGATAAATCTGTCCATCAGTAATAGAAATAACATTGGTTGGAATGTAAGCCGACATGTCGCCCGCTTGTGTTTCGATAATCGGAAGTGCGGTAATTGATCCTCCGCCACGCTCTTTGGAAAGTCGGCAAGCGCGTTCCAGCAATCGACTATGGAGATAAAATACGTCTCCTGGATATGCCTCGCGACCAGATGGTCTACGAAGGGTAAGTGAAATCTGCCGATACGCCCATGCATGTTTGGAAAGATCGTCATAAATGACCAACACGTCTTTCCCTTTGTCCATAAAATATTCACCAATCGCGCACCCTGCATACGGAGCAAGATACTGGTAGGTAACAGGGTCACTGGAGCTTGCAGACACGATAATCGTGTGAGCCATAGCATTATGCTTTTCTAAATCAGCAATAACCTGCGCGACTCGGGAAGTTTTCTGGCCAATCGCGATATAAATGCATATCACATCTTCACCTTTTTGATTGATAATCGTATCGACTGCAATTGCTGTTTTTCCCGTACTGCGGTCTCCAATAATAAGTTCACGTTGTCCGCGACCGATCGGGATCATCGCATCGATAGCTTTGATACCTGTTTGCAGCGGAGTCGTGACTGCTTGCCGATGCACCACTCCTGAAGCAATCTGCTCCATAGGATATCTCGACTTAGTCGATATATTACCTTTACCGTCAATTGGTGCACCAAGTGGATTTATTACTCTTCCTAAAAATGCCTCACCGACTGGAACGGAAAGAAGCGTTCCTGTGCTTCGCACTTCATCGCCTTCTTTAAGCGTCAGATAGTCGCCAAGCACCATAATACCGACTTCGTCTTCCTCGAGGTTTACGACGACCCCCGTCACCCCATTTGCAAACGTCACGAGTTCCAAGTATTTGGCTCCGGGAAGTCCCGATGCTTTCGCGACACTGTCTGCCAATGTGGTGATATACCCAACTCTTCGAGCGGTCACACTTGATTCAAAACTCTCGAGCTTTTTTACTAATTCTTTTGCGATAAATGATGCTGCGCTTGTTTTCATACGATAAATTTAGGAAACAGTAACTATTGATGCCATTTCTTTCAGTTCATTTCTGATGCTCGAGTCCATCACCCAATCTGCCATGGTAAGCCTCAGTCCGCCAATAAGCGCTGGGTTTACTTCAGCAGTCAGGCTTACTTCGTGTCCAGCGACTTTTGAAAGCACTCGGGCAATCGCCTGAATTTCTGTGCTTGTCAGCTTTACCGCGGACTCAACTTTCGCCTGATGTTCGTGCTTGGCGGTCGCTGTCATTTTAAGAAGCAGCGACTGAACTTTCGGGGTAACGTTACCCGATTTGCCACGCTTCAGGTGACTGATTACCCCCTCCACAAATCCTCGAGCATCTTTGGAAACAGATTTCATACAGTCTTATGAATATGTCCTTTATTATCAGGACTTTTTTTCCTCCCGTGCGACCCAGCTTTCCAGGTCTTTAATCCGTTTGGAAATAAGTGCATGCTGCTCTTTTGCCCCCATGACAGAGGTGAGCAACCGCTTTGCCATGACTACTGCTAAATCAACAGCTTCTCGTCTGATCGCAGAGGTAGCCGCCTTTTTGGTCTCATCCGCCTCTGTTTTTGCGCGATCGATAATAGCAGCCGCTTGTGTATGTGCATCAGCGATTACCTCTTTTTCCGTTTCTTTTGCCTGTTTTTTGGCATCTTCGATAATCTGCAGTGCGTCCTCGCGGGCTTTCGCAAGCGCCTTTTCTTGCTTTTCTTTCAGGCGCTCTTCTTCTTCCCGCATTTTTTGCGTCAGGTTTAAGCCTTCGGCAATTTCACGCTTACGCTTCTCCAACATGGTAAGAATTGGCTTATAGAGAAGCTTCTGCAGCACAACCATGATCACCAAAAAATTGACGACCTGTGCCAACAACAACGATGGTTCTATACCTAATTTTTCCATGGTATCTATTCCTTCTACAAAATCCTTATACAAACTTAATAATCAACGCGATGACGAGTGAGTAAATAGCAATTGCTTCTGCAAAAGCCACACCCAAAATCATGGTTGTCCGGATTTCTCCAGAAGCTTCTGGGTTTCTTCCCATGGCTTCCAATGCTTTACCGGTAAGTAAACCGATGGCCGCAGCTGGTGCTAATCCACCGAGTGCTACGGTCAAACCCATCATAACAATACGAATTGATGCTTCATCCATTTTCTAACTCACCCCCTTTTTTCTAGCTCAATAATTTCTATAATTACGAGCAATTAATGTTTATAAGTATACCCTCAATTTATATTTGCGCAATATGCATCATGCTGATGCATGGCTCTCTGCCGCTGCGTGTTCTTCCTCGCCATGCGATACCGCAACATTGAGAAACGCTGTCGTCAACATAGAAAACACCAATGCTTGGATAACACCTACAAACAACTCAAGCATCATAAATGGCAACGGTAAGAAAAATGGCATAAGGAACGCAATGACAGCGAGAAGCACCTCTCCTGCAAATATGTTACCGAACAACCGGAAAGCAAACGACACAATTTTTGAAACATCAGAAACAAGCTCCAAAATACCGACACTGAAAAGAATAGGGTCTTTAAAATTTACAAAACGACTTAGATAGTGTGTTCCTAAATTACGGAAACCGAAATACTGCATAGCGATGACAGCAACGATAGCGAGAGCGAGCGTCATGTTTAAGTCAGCAGTTGCACCACGAAGGATAGGAACAAATGCTGTTTTTCCATGTCCTCCTTCTTCTTCTGTAGCTGCTGCAGCAGGACTGGCTACGGTTTCTTCCGCTACGACTCCTGCTTCGGGAGCATGACTATCTTCCTCTACTGGGATAACTGCTTCGGTACCGGAAGCGGGTGCCGCATGTTCGGCAGTAACTTCAGCTTCTTCTGAGCGAAAGTACCCTACCGTTCCCACACCGGGGAGTAATCCTACCCAGTTTGCCGCGAGAATAAAAATAAATAGCGATGCGATAAGCGGAAAAAATTGATCAAGGCGTTTGCCGGCAATAGCACCAAAAAAGTCATGCAATCCACCAACTAATGTTTCTGCGATCAGCTGACCGGTGCTCGGCACCATGGTGAGTTTACGGGTAGCAAGAATAGACAATACGATAAGTAACCCCATCACGACCCATGCCGTAAGGAGAGAATTAGAAATGCCCAGCCCCCAGACTGTCCACAATCGTTCTGCTGCTAATGATATATGTAACATTGTGCTCGTAAAATAAAATCTATCCGGCAATTATCGCTTACCAAGTACTTCCCGGACAATACGTATCAGTGATGTACATGCAAGCACTAACCCGAGGCTAAATAAAATAAGCGTCACATTCGGACGCGTATCCCATCGCTCATCGAGCTTTGCACCTATCACTAATCCCAATACCATTGGTAATGCTATCTCAAAACCTATCTGCCCGGCTATACCTGCATATTCCCATCCGCCGCTTCGTGTCTTCTTTTTTTCTATTGCTTTTACTTTTCGGGGGCGGATGCCGGTCTCGACATCTTCTAAGATAACATCAAACTCTTCATCAGACGTTATAAGCTCTTCTTTTGTATTATCCATAATTATTGTATCCCAGAATACTTTTGATCGTCAATAAATACACTACACAAATGCACTACCGGTATTCACCGGACGCACCTCATCCGCAAGAATTACCAATCGATCGTCTTTCTGATCTACTTTTCCAGCAATCATAACAACCGCATCTCGCACCCATAGCTGAGAAGTGCGGGCATATAGCTTCGGGAAAATCACCACTTCTATATTACCAGTCAAATCCTCCAGCCGGATAAATGCCATCTCACTCCCACCATTTTTCGTCACAATCTTTTTTACCTGTGCGACTAAACCTACTGTCTGTACCCGATCGCCAACTCGCTCTTCGGTAACCTGTACAACTGGGGTAACTGCGTCTGTATTGCTTAACTGTTCCATGACCTTCTCCAATGGATGTGCGGTGAGATAAAATCCAAGCAGTTGCTTTTCAAATGCCAACAACTCTTGACTGGTCAACTCAGGGATATTGGGAAGATGGTCATGATGCGCAACTTCTTTGGGGTCTCCTATATCAAATAAACCGGTCTGCCCTAGAGATGCTGCTTTCCTATCTTTATGTACCTGTGCAAGTTTCGTTTCCAACGTGCTCAAAATAGCTGCTCTTGATCCAAATGCATCCATAGCACCTGTACGGATAAGACTTTCTAATGTTTTTTTATTTACTTTGGATACATCAACCCGCCGCAAAAAATCGGTAAATGTCGTAAAGGGCCCTTCGCTCACACGGGTTTTCAATATGCTTTCGATAGCTGCCTCACCGACATTTTTGATAGCAGAAAGCCCAAAGCGCACTTTCCCGTCTTCTATACTAAATTCAATATCGGATTTATTAATGTCAGGGGGAAGCAGCGTGATACCCGTTCGTTTACACTCTCCAACGATCATCGCAATTTTTTCATCTCTCGTGTCACCGGTGTTTGCCCGCGATTCAGCAGTAAGCACTGCAGTCATATACTCTACCGGATAATTAGCTTTAAGATATGCGGTCTGATACGCGATAACCGCGTAACACGCTGCATGTGCTTTGTTAAACCCGTATCCCGCAAACGGTTCGATAAGATGAAAAATTTCCTCAGCTTTCGATTGTGTCATGCCATTTTTCACACACCCTTGGATAAACTTTTCCTGCTGCTTTTTCATCTCCGATGGTATCTTTTTACCGACTGCTTTCCGCAACTTATCCGCATCTCCCCATGAGTATCCAGCCAGCGTAATAGCAGTAAGTAGCACATCATCCTGATAACAAATAAGTCCGTAGGATTGTTTCAGCACTTCCGCGAGACGTGGATCAGGATAGGTGATACTTTTAGGATTATTTTTTCGGGCGATATACTGCGGTATCACTTGCATTGGCCCTGGTCGAAACAGCGCAACCATTGCCATGAGATCATAAATCGTTGTCGGCTTGAGCTCTTTTATGTATCTGCGCATACCCGCAGACTCGAGCTGAAATACACCAGTGGTTTCTCCGATGGCTAACATTTCAAACGTTTTTTTGTCTGTCAGCGGCAACGCATACAAATCGATAGTGAGGTTTTTTGTCTGCTCCAAAAACTTTAACGCAGCCGCCATAATCGTTAAGTTTCGTAGACCCAAAAAGTCCATCTTCAGTAATCCCACCCCATCTTCACCTACTGTGTACATGTCGTATTGGGTAACGACTCGATCTCCCTTACTTTCACGCTGTAGTGGGGTATACTCAACGAGCGGCTTATCCGCGATCACGACCCCTGCGGCGTGCACTGACGCGTGCCGCGATACACCTTCCAATTTTCTGGCAACATCCAAAAGTCGTTTTGTTTCCGGCTCTGCGCGGTACGCGGCAGAAAGCTCGGGAGAAATTTCTATCGCGCGGTCTATTGTCATACCTGCCCCCTGCGCTCCAGGCGGAATCATTTTGGATATCCGATCGGGCTGTGCATACGGCATGCCGAGCGCACGCCCCGCGTCACGAACTGCTCCGCGCGCCTCCATCGTACCGAATGTAATAATCTGCGCTACTTTGTCATCACCATACCGTTGGGTAACGTAGGCGATAACTTCGTCTCTCCGATCGTCAGCAAAATCAAGGTCAATGTCAGGCGGACTCGGTCGCATTGGATTTAAGAACCGCTCAAACGGAAGGTGAAAAAACAACGGATCGATACCAGTAATTCCTAAAATATAAGAAACAACTGACCCTGCTGCAGAGCCTCTCCCCGGCCCTACGCCAATTTTTTGGCTTTTTGCCCAATTCACAAAATCAGAAACGATCAAAAAATACGTGGAATAGCCTTTTTTGGTGATGATATCCAACTCATAATTAATACGCTCTTTGATCTCATCGGTAACTTCTTTATAACGGTTTGGCAACCGTTCCTCGACAAGCGATCGCAGATACACTTCTGGTTTGTCATCATTGGGAACTGGAAATTTAGGCAAAATCCACTTCCCCACCGAAAGCGTAATATCACACATCGCAGCAATCTTTACTGTATTTTCGATACTCTCGGGATACTGCATAAATAGCTCAGCCATTTCATCAGGGCTTCGAAGATAAAAATCAGGAGAGCCCATCATAGAAAGTGGACGGTTTTTTTCGACTATCGTGCGTTGAGTCTGCACACACAATAGAATTTCCTGTGCTTCAGCATCGTCAGCATTTACATAATGCACGTCATTGGTCGCAACTAACGGGAGGCCAAGTTTTCGAGACAGCGCCACAAGCTTTTTGTTCGTCTCCTCAACTTCAGGGATATTCGGGTGTTTTTGGAGTTCTATATAATAGTGATCAGGCCCAAATAGTTCCGCGTACCGACTGGCGACTTCCTCCGCTTCTTTGATCTTATCCTGCATGAGAAGTTGCGGTACATGACCCGCCAAACACGATGAAAAAGCAATAAGCCCTTCGTGATGTTCTTTTAACAAATCCCAATCAATACGTGGTTTGTAATAATATCCTTCTAAATGCGCCTGAGTAACGAGCTTTAATAAGTTACGGTATCCCGTTTCATTTTTTGCAAGTAATACCAAATGATATGGGTCGGTATCTATTTTTCCTTCTTTATCAAACCTGCTCCTTCGGGCGACATACGTTTCCACCCCGATAATAGGCTTAATACCCGCAGCTTTAGCTTTCAAGTAAAACTTGAAGCTTCCATACATCGCTCCATGATCGGTGATAGCAAGCGAATCCATCCCGAGTTCTTTGGTGCGGTTTATTAACTGATCCAGTTTCCCCAGCCCGTCGAGGAGCGAAAATTCGCTGTGAACATGAAGGTGGACAAAATTAGCCATTGTTACTGTGTATCGAGCGCTGCTTTTAGCGCATCTAATATTTGTTGGGTGTTTCCTTTGGGTATTTGTCGCTTCACCTGTCCCATCAGAAACATGAGTGACTGTTGCTTTCCTTTTTTATAATCTGCCACTGCTTTGTCGTTTGACGAAATAACGGTGGCAAGAACGTTCTGCAACTCACTTTCGTCTATCACAGTAATTTTTTGACTTTCAACAATATCAGCGGCCACCTGTTGGGTAGTGGCAACACCATAGTCAGCCACTTTATTGATAATCCAGTTTGCAACTGTTGCACCCGAAATGCCAGCGCTTACAACAGCATTTGATAGCACTGTGCTTTCAAATAAGTTTAGCTTACGCTCATCATCAATAAGCACAGTCGCTTGCTGTTCATTCAGACCAAATTCCTTCACAATCTTTTGTTTCCGCTCGTCAGGGAGGAGTGGCATACTCTGGCGTATCCCCTCAATATACCCTCTGGTAAATCGAAGCGGAGGAATATCAGGCTCTGGGAAATATCGATAATCTGCGGCTTCTTCTTTGCTCCGTTGGCTGACTGTTGCATTCTTTGCCTCGTCCCAACCTCGGGTTTCCTGCGCGGGAATACTCCCGCTTTCGAGTATGGTCGCGTGACGTTTGATTTCATATTCGATCGCCATGGCCGCGAAACGAAATGAATTGATATTTTTTACTTCTACTTTGTAAGGAGGAAGCGCTGTCTCTCCCACTTTCCGTATAGAGATATTGGGCTCTAAACGCATAGAGCCTTTTTCCATGTCAGCATCGGAAATACCTAAGTAGCGTACGATCTGATGCAATTTTTTGAGGAATTCCTTCGCCTGGTCAGCACTGTGAATATCCGCTTCTGTCACTATTTCGACAAGCGGCACTCCGGAGCGGTTAAAGTCTACCAACGTTACTTTCTTACCATCTACCATCGCATGCTGAAGCTTTCCGGTATCCTCCTCTAGGTGCACTCTGTGGATACGAACCGTCCCTTGGCTTGTTTCGATTTTTCCCCCTCGGCATAGTGGCTGATCATATTGGGATATTTGGTATCCTTTGGGTAAATCAGGATAAAAATAATGCTTACGGTCAAACTTTGAAACTTCACTAACCGTACTTCCCAACGCTAATCCAAGCATGATCGTCCACTCGACCGCTTTTTTATTAGGTATAGGAAGTGCACCTGGAAGACCCAAACACACAGGACACGTCCCTGTATTGGGCGTTTTCCCAAAATGATCAGCGGGGCATCCACAAAACATACCGCTTTTCGTTTTAAGCTCAACGTGTATTTCAAGACCTATGACCGGTTCGTAATTCATAATTATTAATAATGTTCTATTTACTCGAAACTAACGTTGGTTGACGTGTATGCCAATCCGTTTTTTGTTGATATGTATGGCCCAGCGCAAAAAGTGTACTTTCCGAAAACATATTTCCGACTAACTGCATCCCAATAGGTAAATTTGTCTTACCAAATCCGCATGGCAAAGAGAGCGATGGTAAGCCAACAATGTTTACGGTAACAGTATAAAGATCTGCCATCATATTTTTCATCGGATCATCCAAAAGCTCCCCAAACTTTGAAGGCATAATTGGCGTGACCGGAGACAATATGGCGTCATACTGAGAAAGAAGCTTCGTATATTCGCTGATAAAAAGTGAACGCACCTTTTGTGCTTTTTTGTAATATGCATCGTAGTAACCGCTGGATAACGCGTATGTACCTGTCATAATACGGCGCTTATTTTCTTTGGTAAACAAGCTCCGTTTTCCTCCATATCGCACCCCATCATACCGACTGAGATTAGAGCTTGTTTCGCTCGGTGCCAAAATGTAATACACCGGAACACCATACTCTAAGAGTGGAAGTGATACTTCAGTTACCTCAGCGCCTGCGCTCTCAAACACTTCGCGAGCTTCCATAATTGCCGCTTTTATTTCGGGGTCAAGCGCATCGCCAAAAAATTCAGATGGCAGAGCTATTTTTTTGCCCTTACTGCTCGCGCCAATTTCCTTGGTATAGGGCGGTACTGGTTTGGGTGATGAGGTTGCATCGTACGGGTCAACACCAGCTATTGTCTCTAGTACGTACGCACAATCCTGTGCGGTTTTAGCAGTAGGACCCATGGTATCGAGGCTAGATGCGTAGGCTATAGCGCCGTAGCGAGACACTCTCCCATAGGTAACTTTCATGGCGGAAATATTATTCCACGCTGCTGGATTTCGGATTGACCCCCCTGTATCTTCTCCTATACCAAACGAACAAAACCGCGCGGCTATTGCCGCTGCAGGCCCTCCGCCACTCCCGCCTGCCGACCGTTCCTGATCCCAAGGATTTTTGGTAGGACCATAATCCGTATTTTCCGTACTTGCCCCATGTCCCCATGCGTCCATATTCATCTTGCCAATGAGTATAGCTCCCGCTTCTTCGAGTTTTCGATGAACTGTGGCGCTATACGGAGGGATAAATGAATCTAATATTTTAGACGCCGCGGTTGTTCTCACTCCACGAGTAAGGTATGCGTCTTTCATCACATACGGAATACCAGCAAGAGGTGATGCGTGCGTTGCTATTGTTTCATCTATTGCTTTTGCTTTCGCAATTGCAGTTTCTCTGTCCACTAAGGTGATAAATGAATTTAATTTAGATTCATGCGCTTCTATCTGATCGTAACATTCACTAATGATGTCAACGCTCGTAACCGTCTTACTACGCAATTTCTCTGACAATTCACTGATGGGTAAATCAATCAACATAGTTATTTTTCCTCCAAAACACGATCAACGACAAAAAAACCGTTGTGTGTGCGCTTGGCGTTTGAGAGCGCTTCTTCCTGACTAAACATACGGGTGGTATCTATTTCATCTTCGCGAAGAACATTTTCCATCCCCGTTACTTGTGAAGTTTCGGTCACATTGTCGGTTGCAAGTGTTTGCAGCTCCGAAACATATGAGACCGTCACCCCGACCTGCTCAGTAAGCTCACGCGCTTGTGCCTCATTTAACGGAAGGTTAGCCAAACGGGCAATCTTGTCGATATCGTTGGTCGTCAATGGATCAGATTTCGTCATGTTGGAAGAAGTATCTGTGGAACCTGTCATGGAGCCATTATAGCGGAAATTTGTCTCTCGTGAAGTAGACACTTGATAACCGCTATGTTCTCCGCTAATGTGTAATGTATGACAAAATATCGCGCGGCAGTCCAACAAATGCTTGAAGAAAACAAAGAATTATTTGATGAATTCAAACCAATTCACGATGCGTATGTGCTAAATCCTGCTGCCAATCAAGCGAAATACAACACGATCGGAAGCACCGTCATGGATGTCATACGCGACTACGAACGCAAACTCTGTGCCAAGATGGGAGCCGGTCAGTACAGCAAATTCAGCATGAATTTATCCGAAAAATTTATGGAAGAAATCAAAAATATCTACCCCAAAATTATGTTTATTGGAGTCGAATAAACCCCGCATACACTCGCGTTTCTTAAAAAGAATATACGTCACCGCATTATTTCAACGCAATCTTAATCGCCTCAATGGAAACCACAATGTTGTTTGTGTCAAAAAGAATACCCTGCCAGCCCCTCGATCGCACCGCCTCAATGTTTTCCGGCTGATCATCGACAAAGAGTATTTCTTGCGGAGCGACTCCTGCTTCTTTTTCCGCTATCTCAAAAATCGCGGGGTCAGGCTTTTTGGCCTTAAACACTGAAGAGTCAATGATTGCGTGCCACGATACATTAGGGACTAATCCTTTTTTGAACGCCTGCCGCATTGCTCCAATTTCAGCATTTGAAAGCAACCCCAACTTATGAGTTGCATGGAGTTCTCGAACAAACGTATGCATCTCGGGTATTGGAATATGAAAATCCGTCCAAAAATCAGCAAAGTCTGGATATGGCTCTGAAAGCTTCAAAAGCCCTGCAAACAATGCCATATAATCTACTCCACTGATTTTGCCAACAAACGCCGCCTGCATATTTGCCTGCGTAATTTTTACTATTTCTTCGACTGACACGTTATATTTTTTGGCAGCTCTCCGATGTCCTTCTCGCCAATCCAAAAACACCCCACCAACATCAAAATAAATAAATCGTACGGGTTTTTTCATAGCATCACCTCACTGCGTTATTTGCCGCTAACTCAAGAGAGTCATCGAGTGGGGCAAGATGACCGATAGCTTTTTCCAGCAGCCAATCGGCTATGGCCGGATTTTTGGGAAGTAATGGCCCATGAAAATAACTCCCAATCGCATTGTTATACACTGCCCCCTCCCATCCATCAACTCCGTTGTTACCATTTCCTTTGATAATTTTTGCCAATGGCTTCATCTTGGCGCCCAAATGCGTCTGCCCACCATGGTTTTCAAACCCTACGATGGTAGTGCCAGCTAGCTCCTCGGGGTGTTGCACACGCGCCACGACATTTCCAATGAGTCGCTTTGCCTGATCACCCGGGTGCTCTGTGTACAAATCAAAAATACCAGCGCCAGGAATTTTCTCTCCCTGATATGGTTTGTAGTAATGACCGACAAACTGATACGCAGCGCATACAAACAATGCTGGCACTCCTGCCTCTACCATCTTTTTTACTGCCGGGCCTTTATGCTTCAAAAAATCCTCCCCCGCCAATTTTTGCTGACGATCTTGTGCTCCTCCCATAAAAATAACATCGCACCCTAACAGCATCTTGACGTTTGTTTCGAGTGTTACAGGCACCACACTCGCAGCTATCCCGCGCCAAACCGCGCGCTTTTGCAACACGACAACATTTCCCCGATCACCATAGGTGCTCATGAGGTCTGGATATAACCATGCGATTTTTACCGATTGCTTCATAATATTTTTCGGCCCTTCAAAATTTTTCTGACATCCAACATGCCAGAATACGTAGCGAGAATATAGAGAGCATTCCCTTTGAGTGGCTTCTTGAGTGACATAGTAATCGCATCTTCAAGTGTAGGATACACGCGCGATAAAGGCATATCTCTATCCGCATATTTTATACGTATAGCCATGTCATACAGACGGTCACCACTTACCCCAACCCTCACTGGGGGTGGAATCATTTCAAAATCAACATCCCATATCCAACTCACATCCCTACCATCCGGAATACGATCGTTTAGTACGAGAAGGATATCTTTGGCACCCATCTCGAGTACAGTTTTAAGCGAGGCATTAAACCCTGCCGGATTTTTTGAAAGAAACAACTGCACAGTTTTCTTTCCAACCTGAATTTCTTCTTGCCGCCCAAATGCCGGTGCAAATCCTCGAAGTGCTTTCTTTATCTCATTCTCCGGTATATCAAGTGAATGTGCGATAGCCACAGCTGCCAATGCATTGTACTGGTTATACAACCCCTGCAATGGACGTGGTCCCCGAGTAACAGTAGGAAGGGGTCGCTTATTGCCACATTTGGTGCAACGCCACGACCCGATATGTGAATAGTAAATACCGTCATACGCTAATCTATGCCCACACCGATAACAAAAAATTGAATCAGTTGCATGTTCTCCGACACGCAGATACTTACTCGGGTCATTCAAACCAAAGTAGGTTACTTTTCCTTTGACAGCTCGGCCCAAACTCGCGATGCCCGGATCATCACTATTGAGAATTACTTCGGTGGTTTTGGGAAGTTTTGAAAGCGCACTCAACCATTTCTCTACAATAACATCTACCTCACCGTATCTATCCAACTGATCACGAAAAAGGTTAAGAAGCACGACACGCTTGGGTGTAATATATTTGAGAACCACAGGGAGAGAATTTTCGTCTACCTCAAATATCCCCATGTCAGCGGTGACCCTACCTAACCAATCAGTGTTACGGATAAACGATGAGACGATACCATTTAACAAATTTGCACCAGTTGCATTATGTACAACCGTATCTCCAATATGCTCAAAAATAGTCTTGGTCATCAAAGACGTGGTGGTTTTTCCATTTGTTCCTGCAATCAAGATAGTACCGTCAGAAAGTTTTCCCGAAAGAAACCTCGCGATATCAGGTCGTATTGATAGAGCAATTTCTCCTGGCCACGTCTCTCCTGCCCCCAATCCCAACGTGGTGCTGACAACGGAAATACTTTTGGCAAAAATAACAGTGAGGCGATCAAACCAAGCCATAACACTCTTTATTATCGCTCATATAAGCCTACGAAGGCAAACGCACGCTACAGCGCACGAAGCCGCTTGATGCGATCGGCAATTGGAGGATGGGTATTAAACGCATTTGCAAACCATGCACCGAAATTTTTACCCTTAAAAGGATTGGTGATATAAAGATGCGCTGTCGCATTAGTTGCCGCTTCGAGCACCTCTTTATCTTTTCCTAGTTTTTCCAAAGCACGCGCTAGGCCTTCTGGGTATCGGGTAAGCTTCGCTCCTGTCACATCTGCAAGATATTCGCGATTGCGACTTGCGGCAAGCTGTATGAGCTTGGCGATAATTGGTGAAATAATCGCAAGCACAATCCCCACAACCAGCAAAATAGCTCCTAGTCCACGATCGTCATCTCTATCTCTCCTGCCGCCCCACCATAAAGAACGAAGGAAAATATCCGCGAGGTACGCAACTGTCCCCACAAGCACCGCCACAACTGCCATGAGTCTGGTGTCAAAGTTTTTGATGTGTGATAGTTCGTGTGCGATCACCCCTTCGAGTTCACGCCGCTCAAGGCTTGCAAGTATACCTGAGGTAGCAACAATGACAGCGTGTTGTGGATCTCTTCCTGTCGCAAATGCATTGAGCGCAGTATCGTCTATAACATAGAGTCGTGGCTTCGGTAGCCCTGCTGCAATCGCTAAATTTTCTGTCACTGTAAAAAAATCAAAGTCCCTCTGCCTATCAGCCGGTCGGGCATGCGACAGCGCCAAAATAAGCGAGTCTCCCCAGTAATAACTTACGAAACTCGAAATCACTGAAAACAAAACAGCAAACCACATGAAGCTGTTGCCATACCCCAACGCGTGTCCCAATACATACCCAACTAAGACAACAAACACCACAAAAAATGTCATGATTGCATACGTTTTCGTTACATTTGACTGTATAGCAGAAGAAATAGTCATAAGCTTATGGGTAACATATATCACGCGCAGAAGCCTTGTGCTTTCTTGTCCTTTCGACATTCCTGCGGATACCATTCACAAACGTTACGGTACGATGAGATATCGGTTGCTTACTCAAACGACACTTTTACGCTTTTGCGTTCTTCCTCATTTGCCGCGAAAAATTCCTTTTCGGCAAAGCCTAACATTTCATTAAACAACGTATTCGGGAAGGTCCGGATGCGTATGTTGTAGTCATTGACGACTGAATTGTAATACTGTCTGCTGTAAGCAACTTTATCTTCCGTATCTGAAAGCTCTTTTTGCAGATGAACAAAATTTTCGTTTGCCTTAAGCTGTGGGTAATTTTCTGCAATCGCAAATAACTTGCCCAAAGCACCCGTCAGCATATCGCTTGCTTCTGCCTTATCTGAGAGTGACTTTGCTCCCATAAGAGCGCTACGCGCTTTGGTTACTTCGGTAAATACCGTTTTTTCGTGTTTGGCATAACCTTTGACGGTTGTCACTAAATTGGGGATAAGGTCAGCCCTGCGTTTCAGCTGAATATCGATCTGACTCCATGCTTCTTCGATTTGTGTTTTGAGGGAGATTAACCCGTTATAGAGTGTCCAAAAATATACCACGACAAGTGCTACTACCCCGATGACTATCCATAATGTTTGATTCATAATGCGCCCTCCTTCATTTCATTAACCATTGCTTAAAATCATTATAGCCCAAGGTATTTATGATGTCACGTTTTTGTGCCCACCCGCGCCTACTCACCGAAACGCCATACCGCATGAGATCCATGTGTTCTGCCGCATGAGCATCGGTATCGATACAGAGCTTGATCCCCATACGTACTGCATCAAATACCAACGTGTCGGGTAAATCAAGGCGCTCGGGAAACGCATTGATTTCGAGTGCAATATCATGCTTTTTTGCTATCTCAAAAACTTTCGGCCAATCCGCATCAACTCCCTCTCGGCTTCCAAGTAATCTCCCTGTTGGATGGCCGAGGATACGCACCTTGGGGTGAGTAGTAAGCGCGCGTACCAACCGCTCCGTCACCTGTGGTCGTGGCTGCATAAACGATGAATGAAGCGACACAACGACCGCATCCACATACTCAAATGCTTCGTCAGGAAGTGCGAGAGAACCATCTGGCAGGATATCTACCTCACACATGAGGAAATAGTGTATTCGTTTCTTTTCACGGTTCTTCCACGAGGAATATTGTTGTTCATATTTTTCTTTTCGGCGCTTCATAATGTCTACTATGTCTTGTTTTGTTTGATTGGCAAGACGAGGGTTATGATCAGAAAACCCAATATATTCATACCCTAAACTCTCGGCTTTCGAAAGCATTTCCGCTATCGAATTTTTCCCCAAGTCATGGGAAGAGTGAAGATCATAGCTCGAGTGGGTATGGAGATCTCCTTTGATATCACTTAGTGTTATCAGAGAGGGTAGTTTCGCTTTACGAGCCGCATCTATCTCACCATGATCTTCGCGAAGCTCTGGTGCGATATAGGGCAAACCAACTGCTTTATAAAATGCTTCTTCGGTTGCGTAGTGCTTGGTTTTACCTGTCTTCACATTTTTTATCCCATATTCATTGAGCGACAGACCCTTCTCCAGCGCGAGCGACCGAAGCTGGATATTGTGATTTTTAGAGCCGGTAAAATACTGCAGCATAGCGCCATACGAGTCGGGTGTCTGCACCCGCAAGTCAACTTGCCTCCCGTTTGCGAGCAGCAATGTAGCGCCCCTAGGCCCATGATCAATAATCTTCTGATGGGGAAAAGTCAAAAATTTCTCCAGCACGACTTCCGGCTTGTTGGTAGCAACCGCAATATCAACATCTCCGATGGTGCTTACCTGCCGCCTCAAGCTCCCCAAGGCGTCTATGCGCTCCACCGCACCTGATTTCTGTATAAAAGCGATCACTTCTCCCGCGATTTCATCTGCATACGGCAGTGGCATACGATTTTCTTTGATAGCTCCCCGTTTGTAGGTAGCAATAGCTTCTAAAATCACCGACTGAGATTTTTCACCGAAACCCTCCATGCTGGCAATTTTCCCCGCCTTGGCTGCTTTTTCCAAATCAGCAATCACCGTTTTGGCGCTTTCAAGCTTGAGCTCATTCACCAGCGCGTACGCTTTTTTTGGTCCAAGTCCGGGCACCAATAACAACGGAAATATCGCCTCCGGCACACTACCTAATACTTTTTCCCAATGCGCGGATTTGCCGGTTTTAAACAGCTCATCCAGATTGCTCGCGATCCCTCCCCCAACTCCAGGGATTTCTTCCAACTTTTTGTCATCCCAATAGTCTTTCACTTCGCTCGTAAGATGCTCTATGCTGTCGGCTGCGCGCTCGTAGGCAATAATACGGAAACGATTTTCACCAAGAATAAGATATGCTGCGGCGACTTTCCGAAGAAGTTCTGCAATTGCTAAGTTTGTCATAGCGTATAGCTCTCTCGCATCATAACAAATCGCTTGAACGACCTCAAATATAATGATAATATTCTATAAGCCTAACAATCGTGGGTGATGATTGTTGACAGATTATCATCCGTTGCGAAGGTTTGTGACTCGGGTGAGACCTTCGCAACACATTGGTAGGAAATGTCGTTGGCAGAGAAACGTAGTTTCTGTCCACGAATGGGATCGTAGCTCAGCCTGGTTAGAGCGCCTCCCTGTCAAGGAGGAGGTCGCCGGTTCGAGTCCGGTCGGTCCCGCCATTACTTATGGTAAGAAATTTGTGACGGATAAACCCGCACATTGTAAAGAAACACGAAACGCATCGCAATCCTATCACTGCCTGGAATGGAGGAAACAAAATAAAAAATGGTAGAACAACTTAAAAAAAGGCTAAGCAATCCGGATTCTCTCGTGTCATTATTCCTCGGTGTTGCAGTAGTTGTTGTCATCGGTGTGCTCATTTTTAATTACGTCAAAGAACGTCAGGCAACAGCAACCCCACAAGGCGAAGATAAAAAAGCAGAACAAAACGCAACGGGGTCAGCAGTTGCGACAACACATACTGTCAAAGCAGGTGAAACACTGTGGAGCATCGCGCAATCAACAATCGGAAGTGGCTATAACTGGGTAGACGTCCGTGATGCAAACAAGCTCACTTCACCCGACCACCTAGAAGTAGGACAACAACTGACTATTCCGGCAGTCAAAAAAAGAGAGCCAGGACAAATAGAGTCAGCGACAGTGGAGGTCAAACGACCTGCTGATGGCAAATATACAGTACAAAAAGGTGACTCGCTGTGGAATATCTCAGTAGCAACATACGGCACTGGGTTTCGATGGACAGAGATCGCTAAAGCAAACAATATAACAAATCCGAACCTTATATTTACGGGGAACGTCTTGACACTACCGTAAATTGACGAATTTGATATAACTATACAAAGAGGATTCCCCGTGTGAGGGAACTCCTCTATGCGGGATTAGTACACCGGTAGTATGCCACCTTCCCAAGGTGGAGAAGAGGGTTCGATTCCCTTATCCCGCTCAAAAATAACGGAGGCTTTATGTATCCGTTTATTTTTGACTGGAGTGAGAACGAACCCGTAGGGTGCGATAGCCAGGAGCATAAGCACACGCAAGGAGCTTATGCGACTAGGATATAAGAGGAAGCGCAGCCGGAAAGGATAAGTAACGAAGTTACTCCTTGGAGGCGAGCAAGCTCTTATTCCCTTATCCCGCTCCAAATAACATGAGGCAAGGGTCAAGCTTTTGCTTCTTTCGCTCGCAACAACATAAAGTCGCGGACTTGTCGTCATTATTACATACAGTTTTTTAACTACCCCACACTTTGAATAACACCGATTTATTACACGAATTCGACCGACAATTAGAACATTTAATTTCCAAGGGATATCCCAAAGCCTCTAAGCTTGGTGAGGAAGATTTTCGAAACAAAATTACACCACTCAAATCAAAACTAAAAACGCTTCACTTGCCCGATGTTAATCTAGATCAAGGAATTTTACCCTTTGTCATCGTCATCAAAAACGACTTGATCCCTGCAGAAATCATGATGGGTATGACCGACAAAGATGGCAAATTTGGTGTCACTATTTTACGCCCACACACCTCAACAAATTTTAATACTATAGACGCTGTTACAATCCCCGATAACGAAGCATATCTTTTAGTCGATATCGACAGAGGCAAGAAAAATATTAATCTTCCACCAAACGAGGCACTGTCGCTCATAAGGACTGCTAACCGCTCTCCACTCACCATCGATGAAGGCATTGCTATTGTCACCCAGTTTCCTGAGTTTTTAACGAAAAATAATTGTTTTTCGTTACTTGCTTCACGAACAGGCAAAGGTCAACGAGTGCCAGCAATTTGGATAAATGCCAAAAAAGAACCCAATCTTGGCTGGTGTTGGGATGGTAACCCGCATACGTGGCTTGGCTCTGCATCATGTGGTGAAAGAATTGGGTAAAACAAAAAATATTTTTTCTTTCAAATAATTCCCCTCATTAGCTAAATTTGTTACACTAAATTTGTATGCTGATGCATCTCATTATTTACGCTGCCGCGTTTATCGGAATATGGGTTGGCGCTGGCATGGCGATCACTTCAGTCGAAAAAATGGCACAAAAGCTACGACTTTCGTCATTTCTGGTTTCCTTTCTTGTCTTAGGATTTTTTACTTCCATCAGCGAAGTATCTGTGGGGGTAAACGCAGTGCTTTCTGGTGACCCTGGTATTTTTGTTGGTAACCTGATTGGAGCATCTATCGTGCTATTTCTTATGGTTATTCCCCTTCTTGCCATTACCGGTAAACCAATCACGATAAACAAAGAAGTGCGAGGTCACAATCTGATTTTACCACTCATTGTCGTCGCTATCCCTGTATTACTATCATTTGATGGCATCGTAAGTAGAATTGATGCAATCATTGCGGTCGTATTGTTTGCTCTCTCAGCGCTCGTTCTCGAACAACGAAAAGGATTTGTCAAAAATGTCGCAAAATTTGCGCAATTTAAAAATCTCTCAATTGCTCATGAATTTACAAAAATTGTCGTAGGCGCGCTCATTATTTACGGTTCAAGTTGGGTTGTGGTAAATCAGACAGAATACTTTTCAAAAGCGCTAGGGTTAACCGAATTTTTTATCAGTCTTATGGTTATCGGTATCGGGACAAATTTACCTGAATTGTCGCTCATCGTGCGCTCATTATTTATGAAAAGCAATCAGGTTGCTTTTGGTGATTACCTGGGGTCTGCTTCATTTAACTCTTTTTTGTACGGTATCCTGACGTTGTGGCACGGTAAACCAATCATACTCAACAATAGCTACGCGGTAAGCTTGGGGTTTCTGATCGTAGGACTTATCCTGTTTTATATATTTGCCAAAAGTAAACACACCATCTCTCGTATAGAGGCATTGGGATTATTTTCGCTCTACGTGGCATTTTTTCTTATCGAAGTATTTACCCACCTCCCTACCTTCTAAATCAACTATCCTTCACCTACTGAAGATAGGTTTTTATGTTCTCGAGATGCTCCTCGTACGTCACCGAACAATAAATTTGCCGATCTGGTGCATGGAGGTAAAAAATACAATCAGTTTCGACCGGATTAAGTACCGCATCAATAGTCGCAAGTCCAGGATTACTGATAGGCCCCGGAGGCAACCCTTTGTTGCGGTATGTATTGTATGGTGACTCCAAGTACTTATCTGCTGGCACAACCCTCGGCCACCAGCCAATTTCACCATTTCCTTTTATATACTGCAGTGTGGCATCTATCTCTAAACGCATATCGGTCTCGAGACGGTTCCAGATAATACCGGAAATAATCGGCATATCACTCAACCCACCCGCTTCGCGCTCGATAAGAGAAGCAATTTTGAGTGCGGTCGTCCATTTGATATTTTTGGCGGCAAATTTATCGATATATGGGGCAAATTTAGTATTAAAATTATCGACAAATCGCTTGGCAACCAACGGTACAGGCTCATCAGTCGGCAACAGATACGTATCAGGGAAATACACACCCTCTCTATATTCAACCGAATCGCTATTATAATCATTCCATTCCTGTTCCTGTTCAGGCGTCCATCCCAAATGAGTACCTACTATTTCCCCAATCTGCTCTTTCCGCAAGCCTTCACGAATACTGACCCACACAAATTGAGGAGTGTCGGTAATTTTGTTAACAATCGCCCATGACGTCATCGAAGGATTGAGTCGAAACCCTCCGGGCACTACTGATTTCCCCACCGCAAAGATAGTCATAAACCACCGAAACGCTGCCTCATTGCGTATGAGTCCAAGTCTTTTCAGATCGCTTGCCACATCATAGTCATCGTCAAGCTGTGGAACGATGAGCACAAGCCCATCGGTGCTTTTGCTCACAGGCCCCAACGTTTGCCAGATTGCGATTGAGATCACGCCCAGTGAAATAAAAAAAGCTAAAACAAAAGAAATGAGGTGTTTCATGATGTGAGAGTAATTTCCCCATGATACAATCAACTCATGCAAAATTCCACGACAATTCACGCTCCAACCGATTGGAAAGATTATGAACTCATCGATAGCGGCAATGGCGAAAAGCTTGAACGATTTGCCGGCTATGTCATCGCTCGCCCTGATCCTCGCGCTATATGGCGTCAAATAGCTCCTCCTGAAGTATGGGAACGGGCACATGCACGCTATATCAGGGGCACCAAAGAAGAAGGATATTGGGATATAAAAACTCCGCCCCCCAACAACTGGCAAATCAAATATCATGAGCTCGTTTTTACCCTCAAGCCTACATCATTTAAGCATGTCGGCATATTTCCAGAACAAGCAGTCAATTGGCAATGGATGATGCAAACGATACACGATCGCCCAACCAAAATACTTAATCTGTTTGCCTATACCGGTGGAGCTACGATGGCAGCACTATCAGCGGGAGCAGAAGTCACCCATGTGGACAGCGCCAAAAGCGCCATCGAGTGGGCAAAAATAAATGTTGAAGCGTCCAAGCTCTCCCATAAACCCGTCCGTTGGATTACCGATGATGCGTATAAATTTGCGTTTCGCGAAAGCAAACGAGGAAATACGTATGATGGCATCATTCTCGATCCTCCTCGTTTTGGCAGAGGTCCTAAAGGTGAAGTATGGAAAATCGAAGATGACCTCCCAAAATTACTTGAGATCTGTGCCACTCTACTTTCCAACCGCCCTGCATTTATACTGATAAACGCATATACCGCTGATCTTTCACCACTTGTTATTTATCACCTGCTCCATGATATGACCACCCAACTCAATGGAGTGTCATCACATGGGGAACTTGCTATCGCAGATTCGACAAGCGGCAGACTGCTTCCCAACGGAATTTTTGCGCGGTGGTCGGCATCGTAGTCTCGAGACAAAACCCCTGGTTTTTTCTCGACGAACCATCCGGCACAGCCGGATAAAAACCGGTTCTGCTCTTTTTCCGTTAAATAATGCACCAAAAATATTGCGGTTTGTTATAATAGCGTGGCGCTCAATATTCTAACAATGGATATAACGGTTTGGCCGTAAAAGAGGACGCGACTGCTAGGATATAACCATCGCGAAGGTTTGCTGTAACATATGATCCTTCGCGATACCCTGGTAGAAAGGGTAGTTGGAAGGGAAACGTAGTTTCCCTCCAAGACGCCCCCTTAGCTCAACGGCAGAGCAGCGGTATCGTAAACCGTAGATGTCAGTCCAATTCTGACAGGGGGCTCAAGTAAATTATGGTATCTTCTCGACTCAGACGATTTGAAGAAAAAAACGCAACAAGAAGGATTGCGATTGCGATTTTTGGCTCAATCGCCATACTCGTATTCCTGGTGCTGTTTGGTGTACGTATACTCATTGGATTTAGCCTATTGGTAGATAGGCTTCGTGGCGGTACTCAGCAGCAAGCACCACAACAAACACTTATTCTCCCGCCCGTACTTGACCCGCTTCCTGAAGCCACCAAAAGCTCGACCCTCACTGTCCGCGGACAGGGTACTCCTAAAACCGAAGTAGCGATTTATCTCAATGACGAGGAATATAAAAAAATAGCTGTCGATCAAGACGGTACATTTGAAATAAGTGGTATACCGGTAGAAGAGGGAAAAGTATCGCTGAACGCCAAGCTTATTGATGAAAAAAACAATACCAGTGATTTTTCAAATACCATCTCCACTGTTATCGATCGCACCGCTCCCAAACTCGCGGTCGATAAGCCCGAAGACAATACCACCATCAATGATGGTACACACAAAGTCACTGTAAACGGTGTCACTGATGAAGATATGAAAGTTACCATAAACGACCGCATCGTTGTCGTGAAAGCAGACGGGTCATTTACCTACAGCATGCCCTTAAATGACGGGGAAAACAAACTTGCAATCATCGCCCACGACCCAGCAGGAAACGAAACAAAAATTGAACGAAAAGTTATTTACCAGCCTTAATTCGCTGTTCAAGTGAACCAGTAGCCACCCAAATCCATACCATCACCCAGGGATAAAACAAACTGTTGATAAATAAACTGTGTACAAGTGCAGCGGACAAAATTGCAATATAGGTAGCGGCTTGCTCTCTGACGCGCTCTTTACTCCGCAAACCTACTAGTCCCAACTGGAAAAGCCGCACCAATAACCAACCATATACCACAATCCCCACCACTCCAGTCGTAGCGCCGACAAAAAGCAGACTTGTATCGAGACCAGCGCCTGCCCTCGATGGAGCAATCGACTCGTCTATCCAGCTGCGATCACGTGCCACAAATCGCAAAATATTAAACCCGTGCCCTACAAATGGTTTCTCGCGGATAAGTGAAACAGCGCGCTCTACACTTCCTAACCTCGCGTATGTCGAAACAGTGCGAAACAAATTTCTTCCCTCTCCTGTATGTGGCAGCACCAAAAGCACTACTATCATGAGCGCCAAAATACTACTTACGAATACTTTTCGCTTCGTGTATATGCCCCAAACTATCACACCTACCAAAAAAGCCAAAAGACTACTTCGAGAATACGTCAATAAAAGTGACACGAGCGTTATCATCAACCCACTCAACCACCAAATAGTTCGCTTTTTTTGCATGCACCAAGAAAGTAAGGTGAGTGATGTACATACCAAAATAATACCCATAAAATTGGGATCCAATAACGTACTAAATAATCGCTGATAATGCGGATCCCACCCCAAGTAAGAAAGGTTTCGCAAATCCGGATACCAGGCATACTGCACTAATCCCAATAGACCCATCACGACACCGGAACCAACGAGCAGTGTTTGCCACATCAGAGGATGGATAATGTTACTTGCTGCTACCCAGTAAAGTGACGCAACACTCACCCACCGGATGATATACAACAGTCCACCGCCGACAACATAAAGGGGAACAGAACCAACCGTAGCGCCCAGTGATACCAAGGCCGCCACACTAAAGCCGATAATCGGCATCCAAAGTCCGGGAATAAATCGTTTTTTTGTTTGCTGACGTGCGGCATAGAGCAACACGACTACTACTGCTGCATCGAGAAACGACAACCGTGCGCCAGCAAAAAGTGGCACTGTGGTAAGTTGGCCACCAACAATCCCTGCTCCCAGTACCCATAAAACAAAAGGCATACGTGTATTTATAAAGTGAGCATCCAAAGAACGATAACGCCTACCGTCCCATGGGATGCAAAAAGCCACCCTAATGGCATAGTATCAAGAAAACCTGGCGAGGCAAAATTCACACTTATCAATACAAAACTTATCAGAAGTAGCACCCGATAGACCACGTTAGTCTTTGTCACCCATAACCATACAAAAGTGGGGAGGAGAAAAACAAAATGATGCTGCCACGCGATGGGCTCTCCCAGCATAAGAATAGGCATACTACTCCACAACAGCGACTCAAATGGTAATGGTCGCTTGATCCGCACGATCATGGTGGTCATAAGCACACCGAACATCAACACCACGTACATCCAGGGCTGTATGACCCCCGCACGCACTAATAATCCTGAAAGCCCTTGGTTGTAATAGACGCCCGCATTACCCCACCCTTGGATAAAACCATCCACAATCGTCCCGACACTGGTATAGGCTGCTGTGCCCAATATCCACCTCGCCACAACTTCTCCGATTATTATCAGAGCGCCAACTATCCCAAATAACGACCACTGTTTCGCCCAAACAAAAACCGGCAACAACAACACCAACTCTGGCTTGAGAAGTATCGCGCCAGCAAACAATCCACCAGCTATATACGTATATTTTTTCCTTACGAGTGAAACAGCAGACACGATGAGGATAAGCGCTATCAGATTTACCTGACCCATCCCCAATGTAAATCGTGTGGGAAATGATACGTACATAAGTATGCCAATAAGAGCAATCTGCCATCCATGGAAGCTAAACATTGCGCCCAACTTCCACACAGCCAGCACGAGACAAACAGATGATGCAATAACCCATATTGTTTGCGAAACATCATACGGCAATAAACCCAACGGGCTGTATAGAAGCACTGAAGCCGGAGGCAACACATAAATAGGCCTGGTAACGCCTGATGTCATTGCCTGCGCCGCCTGATAGTAATAAAAAAAATCAGGCGCTGTGGTCGTTACAATACGATACACAGAAAAAACAGCGTGGATTGTAACGAGTATAGTCGCTGCAAATATAGCGCCAGCGATTAACCGCGCTTTTGGTAAAGCTGCCATAACTTTGCACGGGTGAGAAATGAATGAAAACTCATCATGAGAGCAACTACCATACCGGGCATGCCATCCAAAAATCCCTGGTGCACGATATAGTTTTGTATAAATTTCGCGGTGGGATACGCCACAATATGAAACACTGATACCCGAGTTTTTTGCTCAAAAAAATACTGTGCGTTTATCGTTGAGTACGTATTTATATCCGCTAAAAAATGCGAAACACTAGGGTGTGGTGTATGGTGAAGCGCGTGAGTGAGCGTGCCGACTGCTCCGGTTACATCCCACACTTCATGGACAGGTCGCTGCCATTTACCTTTCCCTGCGCGAGCCAATCGAAGCAATCGCACTTTCTCGGTTTCTCCATGGAGCAACTCGCGGCCCCACAAAATATCCTGCCGCCGCAAAAAAAAGCCATTTACATCGACACTTTGGATAGCTTGCGCAATTTCTTCGCGAAGCTCCGAGGATACAACTTCATCAGAATCGACAAACAACACCCACTCACATGTGGCCTTGGATAACCCAAAATTTCGTTGCTTACTAAAGTCTCCACCGAGCGCTCTCGTATAGACAATCGCGCCATGCTCTTTGGCAATCTCTGCTGACGTATCGGTGGAGTGATCATCGATAACGATAATTTCATCACAAAACGATACACTCGCGAGTGTTTTTTCCAATGTGTCAGCGCTATTTTGTGTTAAGACAATCACAGATATACCCATAGTACGGTTTCATTGTATCATACGGTTATGAAGCTCCAGATGGCTGTTGTCCTCATTGCAGTCGCCTATATCATCGCCTTTTTTTCTCATGCGTGGCATTTGCAAAAAACAACGTACGGGGATGGCATATTTTATTATTCTTGGCTTCGATCAATCGTTGTCGATCACGACATAAACTTTACCAATGAATATGCCGACAACCGGGTTTCTCAACCAAAAACATCACTTGGTTACGCTGGCAATAAATACAGCGTTGGCCCCGCAATATTTTGGTCACCACTCTACATCACAGTACACAACATCGTACGCGGAAACGGATGGGAATTACCTTACCAGTTAGCAACCGGTATTACCTCCGTACTTGCGTCACTCGTTGGCCTTGCACTCCTTCTACGTATACTGCACACCTCGCTTCCTGTGCGCACACTCACTGTTCTTGCGATTGCTGGTGCGAGCAATTTATTGTTTTACGGTGCAATCGATCCGGTTAATTCCCATGCCTTATCGTTTTTTGCCGCTGTCGTATACCTCTCGCTCATATCCGCCAAAAAACATCACTGGTTCGCAATAGGGATAACCCTCGCATTTATCGCTTCTATCCGTAACCAAGACGCGCTCTATGTACTCGCCCTCATCCCCATCTGGAAACAGATACACTGGCGTTCTTTTATACTCGGAGCAGTACTTGGATTTTTGCCACAACTTGCCGCCTGGATATCGCTCTATGGATCTATTGCCAATCCTTATATCGCAGGAGGAGAAACATTTGACCTACTCCGACCACACATTTTAGGAGTACTCTTTGGTCTTTCGAGTGGGCTTTTCCTTTGGACGCCTGTAACGGCAATTGGGTTCATTGGATTAGCACTTCGTGACACCATCCATCCTACACACAATAGAAAACGGATTATCTACCTTATTATGTTCTGCCTTCAGGTATACCTAGTCGCAAGTTGGAGCACGTGGTGGCAGGGGGCTAGTGTGAGTGGTAGGATGTTTGTAAGCGCCCTACCCCTCCTGGCTTTTGGTTTGGGGAGTATCATAGAGCGCATCTATACCAACCGCCTCCTCCGTACTATATTGCCGCTCCTCATCCTTGCGCTAAGCATGCTTAATGGCATAGGTATATTTTATTACCTCTTTACGTACTAAGCACTTGTTTATACACCTTTGCAATCTTACGAGCGCCCACCCTGATATCGTGGATAGCGAGCGCACGCGCTCGAGCGCTTTGGGCAAACACTGCTCGTTTACGAGGGTGTAATACAAAATCCTTTATTGCGGCCGATAACGAGCGAATATCACCGGGGGAGACAAGCACTGCTGACTCGCCCACATTTTCTGGAATTCCTCCGCTCGTAGTGGTAACAATGGGAAGCCCACTTGCCTGTGCTTCTAAGAGCGCCATACCGAATTGTTCCTCCCACGCTTTCGTGGGCTTACTCGGAGCAACAAAAATATCTGCTTGCCGGTAAATAGACGGCATTTGATCATACGTAGCACTCTCCACAGTCGAGTGCCAAATTTTCCCTAAATGCCTTGCCTCTCTTATCACTGTGTCATGAAGTGTACCGTTGCCTACGATATGGAGGTCGAGGGTACTCTGTGCAAGTGCTGGATCAGCGGCAAGAAATCGCGCTGCAGCAAGCAAATCAACCACTCCTTTTTCGTATTCCAGACGACCACAAAATAACACGCGGAGCCGAAGTTTGTCATGAGCGCGTTTGCTAACATCAGGATAAAACACGCTCGTATCTACCGATGCCCCAACGACACTGATGCGGGCAGGGTCTGCTCCCTCTGTCATAAGCGCGGCTTTTGCTTTGTTGGTTACCGCGAGTATGTGGTCTAGCTCCCGCAACGCGCGTTTTTTGAAGCTGGATCTCCCCCAAATCCCTTCGTTGTTATGTGGGATAGTTTCCCACACAGTAGCGATTACTTTTCGCACCAATCCACGCTGCTTCGCGTTTAGACACTGCTGGGTAAAGTGAAAATACGTTTCTGCAGTATGTACCAGATCAGTGTTTCGCAGTTTCGCCTCTAATCCCACGAGGTAGTGAGCGTCTATCATAAGACGATTAAGAAGTGGCATTTTATACGGAAAATTAGGGAGGTCCATGGGGCTCGGCAGCTTGACGAGCGGAAACGCAAACTGGTCGTGAAGTGGTGTGAGTGAACTAAATGCTCTGATGCTATAGTCCCGAGTAAGGGGCGCAAATGCCTGCATTTCGTATCGGTTAAGAAACTTACCACGAACTATGGCAATCTGTGGATGCTTCATGGACGGGAAGATACAGACGCGATAACGGACGAAACTTTACGCGCAAACAATTCCCAAGAAAATAACTTTGCGCGGGCAAGACCTTTTTGTTTTAGTAACTCTCGCTTTGAGGTATCATTGGTAACCGACTCCAGTGCACCAACCAGAGTATCCTCGCTCTCCGGATCGACCAGTATCCCAGCTGAACCTACCACCTCCGGCAACGACCCGATTGTTGAACCAATCACTGGACACCCTGAAGCCATCGCCTCCACCACAGGCAAACCAAAACCTTCGATAAGTGAAACACTCATAAGCGCAGTAGCGCCCCGATAATATTCGGAAAGTGTGTCGTCATTCGCAAATCCCGCGATATGCACTCGATGCTGCAGACCCAGCGAATTTATGGTGGCGGAAATTCCCGGGTCGAGCCAATAATCACTTCCCACCAACAGAAAATCGTACACTGTGGTAGTTGACGCCAAAAACTTCGCAAATGCCCGAAGCATCATCGGTACATTTTTGCCCGGTTTGAGCGAACCCACAAAAAGAAAGTATGGGTTCTTTCTACGATGCTTTTTGCCTGTTGGATGGAATTGCTTTTCTACACCCAAATAGGCGACAGTAATCTTCTCTTTTGGCACATGATACCGAGACATGATGCTATCTGCAGACGCTTTGGAAATAGTAATAATATGGTCAGACCGCTTGATAAGCGCCGCTGTTTGCCACGAAAGCGCATAAAATGAATCACGATAAAACTCCGGATGATCAAGGAAACCAACATCATAAATAAACCCAATTTTTTTGATGTCGTACAATGTATAAGGCAATGATTGTGAAATTCCCAGATATACGTCTACCGGTCGTTTGATAAGTTCTACAGGTTGCCATACTTTTTGAAACCCAGGGCGTAATAACTGAACAAACTCTATGTTTTTCGATTTTGTAAGCGGAGTCCCCTGCTCTCCTCTACTGAAGCTATATACCCTATAACTATTTTTATTATCAATTTGAGGTAAATCCTTTATGAGATTATACGCAACTCGATACACACCAACTTTGAGCCGATCATCCGTTATGGACAGCGCTCCACCATCTATACCTATCTTCATGCCCACCTCCCTTTATGCATCCCAAATCGTCCAATCGCGAAATCTCGAAGCCCGATAAGGGCACTTTTTTCGCGGCGGGTAATATGCTCGGCAATTGTTTTTAATAAACGGAAAAATTCGTAAAACTTGACTGGCGTAGGCGCGAGCCTTCGCACAAACAACATGTGATTACGTGCTAAATAGTATTGGTGGAGGCGCGAGCCGCGCCCCAGTGATGCTGATTCCTCGTGTGCCATGCCCGAAATGGTAATGTGAGTAAGTGGATATCCGGCATTTCTTGCCCGCACACAATAATCTGCGTCTTCATAATAAAGAAAATACTGTTCATAAAAATACCCAATCTTCCCTACAATCCGCTCATGGATAGCGATACATGAACCGGTAAGGTAATCGGTACGGTCTGATGGCAGAATAGTTGTCCACCTGCTCTGATCAAGTCCGGCTGAAAACGGGCCGGCAACACAGGGTGTAAGCTTCCTCAAAAGACTGACAAGTTCAGAAGCTGAATGTTCGGAAAACAAGATATCCTGATTGAGGATAACAAACCATTTGGCCCCGATGCCGCTTGCGTGATGAATACCGATATTTGCAGCTGCACCATAGCCCAAATTCTTTGACTGAGACAGCAGCGTGGCGCGCCCCACATCATCGAGCGTGAGCGTGCCCCCATTGTCGATAATAATAGTCGGATATTTGGCAAGTCGCGCAAGCAGCGTATGGAGCTCTTTTAGCTTTGGGTGATACGCGATGATAATAAATGCAGTCTTGTTTTGGTTCATACGTGCCTCAACCTTGGCTCGCGTGCTTCCCGCTTATTGTACCAAACTACTCCAAATATGCACGATTGAGCCTCTGGACAACAGGCAACACGAGAAGCGGTATAACGATATAAAGGACTAACAAAGGCAATTCAATAAGAGTAAATACCACCACACTCGGTTGATAGTATGAAAATGATGAATACGTTGGAGTTCCTCCCAATGCGCCAAGTAGCCCAAGCAGAGAAAGAAGAAATGTGAGCCATTGCATGATCGGCCAATGCGTAACAAGAAGGACAAGCGAGTATTTCCCTACTGTTGCCCACCAATCCGCAAACCACCACTTCTTTTCCGAAATATACTGAGCGATATATATAACCAATCCGCTCCCGACACATGCAGAAAAAACGTACAGCCATGGAGTACCAAACTGCCTACCAAACATGTCTATCGTACCGTTATTGATACTCAAGAGCACAAAGCTGACCGCAATAATCCACCACACGCTGTGCTTCACCATCTTCCACCGTAAAACCCGCATACACATGCCAACAAACATGAAAGCGGCAAGTAACAAAGATAAATCGTAGGAAAATATGACCTGACTTTTTGTCGGGTTTATGACAAACGCGATAAAAGCCAGTAAAACAGCTAACGATAACGCGCTCGCGATATTTCCTTTGACGATCATCTGCTTACTGCCTTCAAAAATGATGGACGCGACATAAAACGCAGGCAAAAACCATAACGGGCCATTAAACACTAAGCTTGTTCCCATAAACAGTTGACGGAGTGCTATATCCCAAGATGCAAAAAGCACTGAGTCCACCGCATACCAACGAAGCCCTAACCACAATACATAGGTAAACCCGCCATAGATGGCATACGGCACGATCAACGATTGAAATCGCCTAATAATAATTTCTCCGAATGACTGTGTATCTTTCGAAAGCCATCCATGTAGCACCGCAAATACTGGAAGCATCCAAGGAGTGATAAGTGGAAGCAGTTGATGTTGTAAGGGAAGAAATCCGGTATGTACAACAATAACAGAAAAAATAGCAAACCCCCGAGCAATATCGATAAATGCAATCCGTTTACCGTTCACGATTGTTTCATTGCGGGCGGGACTAATTTCCTAATGATCAACAACCAGTACATCAGTGTCTCCATGTATCCGAAGCATAATGCTAACACTACCCCCTGCCAGCCATCGCGCCACCCCTCATCTTTGATTGCCCTCGCCCACACCATGTGCGGGCCATACAGAAATAACTTTTTCAGTGTCACCTGCTCATGTGCTTTTTGTTTTTCCCCTGCCATTTGCCACGCGTATTTGGTAAATTTTCGCAATACCTGCAAAAGCGATACATACGAATAGTGATGGATGACACCTTTTAGTTTACCAATCTTGCCATCAACTATTGGGTACTCATGTATTGGTAGCGGCGAAAAAGCGCCATGCTTTTTACGAAACAGCTGAACACGCGAATACCTCTCCCCCCCATACCGAGCTGGCTTTCCAAATATGTAGTTTTGATATGGAATTTGATACCCTTGAAATTCAGAAGAATTTTTACTCACTACTTCACGCACTTCGTGCAACAATTCCTTTGAAACAACCTCATCTGTATCGAGCACCAACACCCACTCATACGATGCGTAATTTATTAAGCGGTTTTTCCTATCACCTAACGCTTTATTCTGGTCAACGGAAACATCAATAAGTATCTGAGGTTGTAGTGGCTCTACACTCTTTACAGTTCTCGCTAATAAGTCGTTAATTTCTCTACAAACGATAAGTACTGAAAGCATAATTATATTTTTTGAGCAAGAACGTGCAAGTTAATTCCCAAATTAAATAAATCTAATGATTTGTAAATAAATGTACAGAAAACTTTATCAAACATAAATATCTTAATATCTCTAGTACCTTGAAATATTTGGGGTTGTCCTCCTTTGCCCTGATCTGTTGTCTTTGCATTATTTTCAACCCCACGTCTTAACAACTTCTTAATAATCCCAGAAACATTTTCAGGGTAACCCCACGTGCCCCACTTAATAACTCTAAACCCATTGTGGTTTAGTAAATATGTTAATGACTGACTATTGAAATAATTAAGATGCTCAGGCGGTATCAAATGCTCAAAGTTTTTTCCATGAATTTTAGCCGAGGCGCTATTAATATTTGGTGTAGCGATATATAAGAGACCATTCTCTGTAAGTAAAGAGCTTGTTTTTTTTATAAGCTCGCTTGGATGTCTTACATGCTCTATCACCTGACTAAGAACGATCAACTCATACTTATTT
>DJCU01000018.1 GCA_002430725.1 Candidatus Gottesmanbacteria bacterium UBA5942 | reverse complement strand
TAAATTATTTGTGGCGCTAACAGCACTATGATGAAGAAACACGCAAATCATATATTGACAACCAACAAAAAATACCGTTATCTAAATAAACATTAATAATTTTTTTTGGTATTGTGTATCGAAGAAAAAACTCATCAATAAACGATAGTCTCACTTCGCTCGCAAGAAGCATATATGTTACATTCACCTACTCCCAATGAAGAAAATACGTTTGGACAGGAACTTGTCCTCAACCTTTATGACTGTAACCTGGAAACGATTTCCAGCGGAGAAAAAATAAAAGAATTTGTCGTTACACTTTGTGATGACGTCATCAAAATGAAACGATACGGCGAAGCACTTATTCCGCATTTCGGTCATGACAATCCCATCACCAGCGGGTATTCACTCGTACAACTTATAGAAACAAGTTCTGTCACTGCACATTTTTCGGAATACAAAAAAAGCGTCTACCTCAATATTTTTTCCTGTGCTTGGTATGATCCAAAATCAACGGAAGAGTTCTGCAAAGAATTTTTTGGCGCGCAACGGGTAGAAAGCACGCTCCTCAAACGCGAATAATAGTCATAGGAGCTTATAACAATATTCACCGATAACCGATAAGACTGTACACCCAGTTCTTTATCTTTCTCACACGAGCCCGGCGCTCTAATTCATAGGAAACCTGACGTGCCGCAGAAAGTATTCCCGACCGCACTTCATCGTCATTAATCGGATCAATGTTGTGTCTTTTGGCCACATCCCGGTGTATCCCTGCGGCTATCCCAACTACTTCATCTAACACACAATCACCATGCGCTCCTAACACTATTTCTCTCCCGCGAGCATTTTGGTACACAAACACACGATCCCGCATACGGATTTGCCCCGATTCAACCGTATCTGCGAGGCGAAGCACGACACGCCTATCGTCAACCCCACGACCAATACCACCAAATACCGAGATCAATTCAATGGCGAGACTGTGCCCACCCTCACCACCATTTCTCCGAATGCGTTCGAAGGCCTCGCGTGCCATAGAACAAAAGATTATACCAAGTGCCATGTATTTCGAACACAACGAAAAGACAAGCTGTCTCACCCAAATCATTCCCTAGTGCAAATCCCTAATCTTCGCTATGATGGATATATGCGTTGGTTCGCAATGGTTATTGTCGCAGGTTTTCTCATGTTTACCGTATCGGTGTATGCATCCGAAGGTATTATTTCGCCTATACCCGACCCCACCCCGATTATTGCACCGCTTATTAACAAAAAGCCCCTTGTTTCATTCAGCGATCTTTTGAATGCCATACCGGATGCAGGAGGGAGTGTATTGGGAGCGACAAGTACCGCGACATTATCAGCGATCCTCACGCCTACACCGACTGCAACACCTGAAATCACTCCGACACCTACTCAAGGAATAAGAACTGCCAAAAAACGCGCAATGACTATCACTCTTTTGGGTGACTCTATGATGGATACACTTGGCCCTATTGGCGGCGGCCTAGCAAGCCGACTTAATGCGGTTTATCCCAATGCAACATTTACCATCATTAACCACGGAGTAGGAGCAGAAAACATCGATTCAGGGCTTCGCAGACTTACCAACGGTTATTCATATCTGGGACTGGGGAGAAACTCAGTCATCAGTGAAAAGCCCGATATTATCGTCATTGAGTCGTTCGGGTACAACCCCTATCCGCTTCCGGATATCAACGATGCGCTCACTACCCATTGGCTACGCATGGCTGCAATTGTTGATACTATCCACCAGCAGTCTCCAGAAACAAAAATTGTTATGGCTGCCACTATTGCGCCAAACTGGGACGTATTTGGAGACGGTGCGCCATTTATTAACTTCTCACCAGAACACAAACGCACAAAAGTAGAAGAAATCAAAAAATATATAGAAAATACCATCGCGTTTGCCAAAAGCCAGGGGCTTCCTTTGGCTGATGCGTATCATCCTAGTCTCGATACGACAGGCAACGGAAAACTCACGTATATAAACGCAGGAGACCATATACACTACTCAGATGCAGGTCGCGGATTGTTTTCTCAGATCATCGCAAACACTCTGATAAGCAATAGACTCCTTGAGTAACTGCCTGATTTGGGCTATAATCACCACTATTATGGCGAAAAAAGATCAACGATTGGTTCTGGCAATGATTTGCACAGTGTGTAAATCACAAAACTATATAACGAGCAGAAACAAAATAAATACGCTCGAAAAAATCGTGCTCAAAAAGTATTGCCGGAAGTGCCGAAAGCACACAGATCATAAGGAAACTAGCAAGCTGGACTAAGCATGCACAAAAACACTCTGCTCTTTTCTTCAATGCTCGCGGTCATCGCAGCACTTCTCGTAGGGTTTAATCTCGGCAGATCGTTTCCAAAGCAAGATACGGAAGACACTCAACCATCACCCACTCCGCTTACATCACCCACACCGACAATTGCATACCTTCGGGCAACTGCTTGCGGTATCGCTTTTCAGTATCCCAATAGCCTGACACCCATAGAAAGCTCAGATAGCGGCACCATATATGCCTCTACCAGTGACCCTGATGCGACAGTACTGGTGCTTTGCCAAAATGAAATACCCAGAATTCCTCTCACTCCAGACAAAATGGAAGCGAGAACGTTACGGGCAGCGACAGGGTCTGCGACTGTTTCGGCTACTCTTTATCATGACGCATCAGCAAAAGATGGCACGCCGATCGACAAACTCATCTTTACCCACCCCAAAACAGGACTTGATGTGTTAATCGGTGGTATCGGGCCAATATACCAGCAATTTATCGCTTCTATCTCCCTTCTATAACGTTCAACGAGGACAATTCCTTTCTCAGAATAAACTTGGTACAATAACGATCATTAGGCTCGTAGTTAAATGGTATAACAGAGGTCTCCAAAACCTCTATTGGGGGTTCGATTCCCTCCGAGCCTGCATATTCCACAAATCGGGTCGGCTGACCCGATTTGTGAATATAGAGAATTAAAGGAATCGAACCCGCCAGACTGAGCGGAGGCGAAGGAGGCGCGGCCGGAGGTCTTGCCAGCAGGCAAGAACCGAGGCTGAGATTCCCTCCGAGCCTGCACAAATATGAAAGTCACTTTTCGAAAAGCATGTGTATCCGACAAAGCTGCATTACTCACTCTCCTTTCAAATCGTCAAAAAGAGGCGAACGCATTACATAACGAAAAGGGCAACGTCGTTCCATCAGAAGGCGCGGTTATATTCGATGAAATAATGAACAATGTTCATGTGACAATATTTGTCGGCGAACAAAACGGAATTATCGTTGCAACGCTTACTTCGTATGTGCTTCCTCGTATTCGTCTGGGTGGATATTTTGCATTTTTTGAAGATGTTCTTGTGGCAAAAGAATATCGCGGAAGTGGTATTGGCAATAAATTACTCGACTACGCTATCTCTGAAATGAAGAAAAATACTCAAATCAAAAAAATTAAACTCGGCAGCCGAAAAGACGAAACAGGTCTCCATTCGTTTTATGAAAAGATAGGGTTTGTCTTCAAAGAAAAACTTTTTCAAAAGTCACTTGATAATACATTCTAACAAATTGGCTTCGTGCCTATCACGTTCAGCTCGCTTAGCGCCTGCAAATCCTCTGCTTTATCGATTTACCAATTCTACTTATCCTTATACGCAAGAAGTTCTGATACGGTGACAAATTGGTAGCCCTTTGTCTGTAATCCACTCACAATCATGCTGATTGCTTCTCTTTGACCACTGCAGGCGTCACAAAACGGGTGAAGCAATATGATAGAGCCGGGCTTTGTATTTGCAAGTGTGTATTCAACAAGAAAACCAGTATCTGAACCGTATGTATCTGGTTCTATATCAACCATAATTGTCTTTATATTATGTTGACGCAAATACCAAGGCAGACCAAATATTTTCTTGCTATACGGGGGGCGAAAATGAATGTCGCGATTATATCCTGACGCTCTTATAAGTCTGTTCGTTTTTTCAATTTCATCCGCAATAAACGCTTGAGACTTAAACCACATCCTTTGATGTGAATAGGTATGATTTGCTAATTCATGACCTTCCGATACAATCGCTTTCCCGATGTATGGCTTCTGCTCTAATGTATGTCCCACTACAAAAAATGTGGCTTTGATACCTGCTTTTTGCAATGTACTCAAGACATCGCTCGTATAGCCTGTTGGGCCATCGTCAAATGTGAGCGCAACAACTTTTTTCTCTGTAGCTACCCGAGGCACAATTTCACCAAAAAATTGAAACGTGCGGGATTTGCTGATGTGAAATACACTGTACCCCAAGATCAATAACACAAAAAGAGAGGTAAAAACTCCGATTACCACTTTTTTTCTGTTCATACCCTGATTATATCAGTCACTTCCATAATTTTGTGATACCATTCACCCATGTACACCATTGTCAAATATTCTCACATTCACGGACGTGGCGTTTTTGCCGCAATCGATATCCCGAAGGGCACACGAATTTTCGAATATACGGGTGAACTCATTAGCCGAGAAGAAGAAGATCGTAGGGAGCGTGAAAACGACAAAACAGGAGTGACGTACATTTACCAACTCAACGAGCATGAAAGCATAGACGGTGCGCATGGCGGGAATGATTCGCGGTTCGTCAATCACTCATGCGACCCCAATGTCGAAGGTGTCATAAAGAAGAAACATATCTACTATGTTGCGCTCCGCGACATTACACAAGGAGAGGAACTTTTTATCGATTACGCTTTTGATAAGGACTCCAAGCCTGAACCCTGCCACTGCGGGGCTGCGAATTGCCGCGGGGTTATGAATGCCATGTAACTTTTCCTAAAATGAGTTACCATATCTTTATGGCAGCCAAAAAACAATCCAATTCCTTCTTCCGCATCATCCTGATTGCCGTATCAGTCGTCTTGTTTTGGCGTGGCGCCTGGGGACTCATGGATCTATATGTATTTCCGGAAAACGAACTCTTAAGCTATATTGTTTCCTTAGTAGTGGGTATCGGCATCCTTTTTGCAACCCAAAAACTAGCTGACGAATTATTGTAGGTAATTAGACAAATACGGCAACATTTATCGCTTTATTGTCCGCCAAGCATCTCTTGGACGCTTTGTTCTTCGCCCTTTACGCTCATTCAATTTTATATCAGCGTTGGACGTATCTCCCCGGTGCGCAAGATATCCGCGCTGTATAGGAAGTACCACATGCCATGGACTATTTTGTTTCCGCGCGTCACTACGTTGACCCTCGCTCAATTCACCCAAGCTAAAACAAAATGTTCGAATTTTCGAAGGCGTTATCCCTTTTTCCAAGGTAAATGCAAACCCACGCTGCGTAAGGGACTCAACATTACCAAGGGCTGAGTCATCAAGATACTGCCTCACTGCAGCTTGTATATCTCTGGAAAGCGCGTTCCAATTTTTATACTCAGGTGACATAAACCAAGAATATATCACAAAAATCCAGTGTGCGCATGGGAAACGTATATTTGCTATACTTAACACCAAGAAAGGGGCATTATGTTTCACAAAATCACGACAATTCTTCTTTGGAGTCAGGATTATGAGCGCTTAGCCAAGTGGTATCAAGATGTGTTCAATGTACGCGTTGTGGAGCAGTTGGATCACCCCGATGATACCGGTATTCTCATGGAATTTCCCGATGGACAGCCATGGATCTGGGCAGGAAAACATTCTGCGATAAAGGGAACGAACAAAGACCCACTTCGCATCATGTTTAATATAAGTGTCGACTCTGTTACTGCTGCGTACGAATATTTAAAAACAAAAAATGTTACCTTTATCGCTACTCCGTTTAAAGCACCTACTTTTGATAAGTGGTTTGCCACATTCTCCGACCCGGATGGTAATACAGTACAGATCATCGGTGGCAAATAACACCTCACATTGATAGAGCGGGTTCTGCTATAATAATCAGGTGAATAAGCCACAAATTAGATCTCCATTTGGCAAATACATCACCATCCTCGAAGAAGCGGATAAAGATGTAAAAAATCAGGAAGAATTCGGATCATTCCTTATCCTCTCACTTGTTGAAGAAATTGGTGAGATGGCGAGAGCATATCTTGCCAAACATGGCCGAAAACCTACCAATCTCGCTGCTCAGCGTGATGAAACATACGAGCAGGAATTGGGCGATATTATTGTATCCGTTATCCGGTTTGCCCGCATAAAAAATATCGACCTTCATAAACGCGTCATGTATACGTTAAGAAAAATCGCGAAACGAAAAACAGCGCCGAAGCAATAACTACCCATGAACCCCATTGTTGTTTCCCCGCTTTCTATCCTTATCCTTGGGTTTCTTCTCGGACTCAAACACGCCACTGACGCTGATCATGTCGTAGCGGTCACCACCATCGTCTCCAAGCAGCGGAAATTGCGTCACGCAGCCATGGTCGGTGTTACGTGGGGCATTGGCCACACGCTCATGATTATGGTGGTTGGTATCGCAATCATTATCTTTCACGTCTCTATACCAGAAAAAACACAGCTCACGTTTGAGTTTTTTGTCGCGATAGCGCTCGTAATCCTCGGACTTTTAAATATCACCGGTATTATGAAAAATCTTATGGATCGTTTTTCCCATCTTCATAGCCACACGCATCATCATGATCGTCTGCATATACATGTTCATCAACACGATGAGGATCTTCACAATAAACCGCAAGCTCACGAAACGACAACCGAATTTCTGAGTAGTCATGGCATCATGCACTTGGTGCGCCCGTTGGTAGTCGGCATTATCCATGGACTCGCGGGGTCTGCTGCGGTAGCACTATTGGTCTTAGGGAGCATTAGCGATGAACGTATGGCTATCCTCTACTTGGGTATTTTTGGTATTGGCACTATTGTCGGCATGATGCTTATTACGACACTACTGGGTATTCCGATTATTTCAGGGAGTAAAAAATTCGCCCGTTTTGATCATGCGGTCACCGTCATTGCTGGATTTCTTAGCATTATGTACGGACTATATTTTGGCTATCAAATAGGATTTGTCGAAGGATTATTTGTGCGATAAATACCTGCAATACATCACTTTTTGGGTCGCCCCCATCGCATCCAATTACGATTAATTCCGCCAAGTTGCACGACATCATCCGCCATATCAAAAAGGTAATGTGACACCATAGCCCCAAACAACACAACTCCTATCTGCCAATCGACAAACGAAGCAATCACTGCTCCGCCAATCAGGAGCACCACCACATAAATATTGTGATACGACAAACTCGTGTTTGTTTTATGTCCGGTTGCTACAAACGCAAATAATTTACGCCATTCATGATGTTTTATAAACGAAAAAATCTGTTGCGTATAGGTATCATTCCTTCCATAGCTCAAAAAATAATGAATATGATCGATATCTGGCAACACAGACCCGACTACAGCAGTCGCTATCCAACGAATATTAAACTCGCCCCACATTTCCCGTAAAAACCATGCCCAGAGAAGCCCAAGCATCACATGATATGCCATATGACGCGTCTGCCACAAAATAAATCCTAGACCTCGAAAGCGAGCCGCTACAAATTTCATATACTAAGTATCAAACATCTTAAACTAAGTATCAAGACAAATGTATTTCACGCCTTTTCCGTACACCTTATAAGTATGAAAAAAACTTTGACAAATAGCGTCAAACGTACGATAGTATAAAGTATGACCGGAACCTCAAAATCTGGCTCTTATATCCCCAGCGTCATCGGACTTATCGCACTATTTGCTGGAGCTATGGCTTTTATCTCTGTACCCATGAGTCAACTTGCTCGAGAAGGCGAACCTCTCGCAGATAGCAAATCACTCCAACTCCTTATCCAAGGCAATGAACTTCCCCAACCAAAAGAAGAAACTGCAGCTGAATTTCATGGCACGATAGCAACTGCTCCGTCACTCAATAGCTTAGTGCAGCTTGCACATGTTCTTGGCTACACCACGCCAGCTGCTGAAAAACGGATAGAGGTCGATCTTACCAACCAAAAAGTCTATGCGTATGAAGGCAACGTAAAAGTATACGAATTTATCGTTTCAACAGGAAAATGGGGTCGCACTCCTACTGGTGAATTCACGATATGGACCAAAGTAAAAAGCCAGACCATGAGTGGTGGCAGCAAAGCACTTCGTACCTATTATTATCTGCCAAACGTGCCTTGGGTGATGTTCTTTTACAATGATCAGGTGGCGAAGATGCGCGGCTTTTCATTTCATGGCACGTACTGGCATGACAACTTCGGCACACCCATGTCACACGGGTGTATCAATATGCGATCAGAGGAAGCCAAAATGCTCTACGATTGGGCAACTCCAGTCGTTACCAACGACAAAGCATGGTCAACTCCCGCCAAAGAAGATAATCCGGGAACAAAAGTTATTATCTACGGAGAAGCCCCCACCGGCTAATTACTCGTCAATTGTTAACTGTTTACAGTTAATAGTTAAAGCTTGAGGCTTTTGAGGTAGTCGCGGAAATCTCCATTCAAATCCTTGTGCTCGAGTGCAAACTCTACGACTGTCTTTAAGTACTCCAATTTATTGCCTGTGTCATAATATCTCCCGTCTTTAATCTCGCACGCGTATACCGGGCGGGATTTCATGAGCTCACGTATAGCGTCAGTAAGCCACACTTCACCGCTTTTGCCTGGACCAAGCTTTTCTAGTATCGGAAAAATATCTGGGGTAAGTACATAACAGCCATGGGCAGCAAGATTACTCGGAGCTTCTTCTTTCTTGGGCTTTTCAATAAGCTTCTTGATCTGATAGACACTGTCCTCAACTTTGGTGGCTTCGACTATGCCGTAGCGCGATACGTCTTCTTTCGCAACTTGAATAGCTGAAATCACCGGATCTCCGTATTTTTCAAACACCTCTATACACTGCTTGGCGCGTGGCGGCTTGGAATAAATAAACTCATCTCCCCAAATTGCGACAAATGGCTCGTCTCCGATGACGTTTTTGGCACACAACACTGGTGTACCGTTGCCATACGGGCCTTTTTGACGAATATAAATAAAGTTGGCAAGCTCAGCGGTACGCTTTACTTCAGCAGCCAATTCTTCTTTACCCTGCTCCTTGAGGGTCTGCAATAGTTCGTTGGGATAATCAAAATGATCTTCGATACTTCGCTTATGCCATCCGGTTACAATGACAATATCAGTTATTCCCGAGGCAACCAACTCCTCCACCACATATTGAATAACTGGCTTATCGACAATAGGAAGCATCTCCTTCGGCATTGCCTTGGTCTGAGGAAGAAACCGCGTACCGAACCCGGCGGCGGGAATGACTGCTTTTCGTATCTTCGTAGGCTTTGTTGCCATAAAGAAAAAAGAAGCTTAGAAAAGTCTCTTTGAGGTCTTTTGCTAAGCGTGTCTATAATTGTATGCCGCTTTGATGATGTTTGTCAATTTGTTAAGATGTATATAGGTATGAAGGCTCGAAGTATAGCTTTACTGTTGCTTGTCGTATTTCTCTTGGTGCCAAATTCTGTGGCTTTTGCTACAACAGATAAGGCGTTTACCACTGCTCGATTAAATAAATTTGGCTCGGTCGCCATAAAACTTGGCAATAAATTTGGCTTTGATATCAGCGGCTTTATCATCCCATTTTTTAATAAAGAAAGACAAACAGCCGTACCAGATTTTTACCCCGGAGCTGACTTTAAAGAAGGTATTAGCCAATACACCGTACCCCAAAGCAAGCTCGACTTAGGGAAAATCATCAATTGGAATGCAAGCGCATTTCCTGTGTTTCTTACCGCACTCTACGGTGCTATCCTCCAGACTGACGCAGAACATTCCAATCATCCGGAAAAAACTGATTGCTTTATCACGACAACCATGGAAAAGTCTTCGGATCTGCCGGACGCGCCCACCCATTTCCAGTGGGGTCAATGGTTAAACGGCGTCTATGGCATACGGGAACTCCTTCCTACTGATGAAGAAACGGGTGTCCACGATTTTAACCGACCCTCACTTGTTATCGCTGGCATGAACCCCAACGAAGACTGTAAGAAACATGAAGTAGGATTTGAACTGGAAAAAGCCGAAAACGACACCAGACAACTCGCAGCCTTCGGAGCGGGCACTGAAACTGAAGGAGTAGAAGTAACCACCATTATGACGATAGTTGAAAAAATTATCGATGGCATTCTCACACTCGTGGAAGAACCGGAAACAGAGCCGCACAAGGATGATGTCATCCTCACCATGGATCAGAAACAACCGTGGTTTAACTTTATGTGTAATGACTATTGGTGTCCTGGCAACGAAACTGGCGATGACAGTAGCGGCACTGACAAAACAGGCGGCTGGACAAATTTTCTTTTTTCATTCCATCAACAAGACAAAGTCGTGGCCGCTTCACTCCAGCCATATAAAATAAAAATATTGAACTTCCCCCAAAAACCTATAGAAAAGTCATACGATGGTTTTAACCAGTCAGAATACGGTATGAAAGGTGCTGGCTGCTCTGTCTCTCCATATACCCCAGGCGAAAACATACAGGCGAGTCTCTCATTGGGCGGCAAAGTAAACATTATTGATCGGTGTTTACCTCCTGAAGCATCCCCTTCTGCTGGAGGATGGAACTGCCGCACTGACCTCCCAGAGCTTGCTTCATCTGAATTAAACGCAGCGGGTCAAGACTATGCAGACAATGCTATTTATGCCGATGCGTGCAAAACAGAAAATGCATGGGAGCTCTGCCACAACGATGTCATAGATCGCGCGCGCAAAGCCTGTGTAGATCCGTTATTTGCACTCACCATGTGGCTTCATGAGTCTGCTGCAAGCAACTACGTATGCGGACAACAATTTACCGGAGGAGTACCTGTTCAGGATTTCGGTATCAATGTCACCAGTATTGCGGAAAACTTTAGTGCACAGTTAGATCGATTTCTTCTCCTTGATTATGCATGCCCGCACACCATACAAGACTTCTTCTCGGTATACGCGTTAGGTCTTACCGGTGGCATCAATACATACAAATGCTATGGTGAACTGAACGCCACTGAAAAAGCTGAGGTAGACAACTATACAGCTGCCATACAGGGCATCTATACGCAATTAGGCGGCGGATCACTCCCATCGTGGCCCAAAGGCTCCTGCCAATAAGCACTCTAATATGAAACTCCCTCTGCTCTCTACCATTTACAAGCGTTTCAATTTTTGGTATAGTATCTCTTGTCCCCGGGGAGGGGGCTTTTGTTAGGTCGACACTATGGAAAAACCGAAGTCACCGAGCATGCCAACGACTGCTCCAACGAAATTTTTTTCTGAGGTAGCAACGGAATTACGGAAAGTAACGTGGCCGACCAGACAAGAAACAACCAAGCTGACTGCAGCCGTCATTATTATATCGCTCGCTGTCGGATTATTTGTTGGAGGTTTAGATATACTATTTGTAAACATAACAACAATGTTGTTTAAATAAACTATGAACGACCAAAAAACAGAGGAAGCAGTAAAAGTCGAAACACCAGCAACAGAAATGCCGGTTATCGAAGAAAAACCAGCAGTAGATAGTTCCGCAGGACGATGGTATGTCGTCCACACCTATTCCGGACACGAAAACAAAGTTGCTGCAAATTTAAAACAGCGCATCGAAACACAAAAGCTTACCCACAAAATATTTGAAATTGTTGTTCCCACGAGAAATATCGTCAAAGTAAGTCATGGCAAAAAAGAAGAAATCAAGGAAAAGATTTTTCCGGGATACATACTTGTCAAAATGGTACTCGATGACGACAGTTGGCTCGCAGTCCGCACCACACAGGGTGTCACTGCATTCGTAGGGGCTGGCAACAAACCGACACCAATTTCTGACCGCGAAGTAGACGCAATCCGCAAATTTATGGCTATGGAAGCGCCGAAATACAAGGCAAGCTTCTCCGTATCTGAAGCGGTCAAAATCGTGGATGGGCCGTTTGCTGATTTCCTAGGAAGTATCGAATCGATAGACGAAGAAAAAGGCAAAGTCAAAGTATTGGTCTCTATTTTTGGTCGGGAAACCCCAGTAGAACTCGACTTCCTCCAAATCGCTAAATTATAAAGAAAATTCTATGTTCTCCGCGGTTATTGCCCGATGGAATCGCGAAATAAGCCATTTTCGTGCGATGCCCGAAACAGCACGATTGCTTTCATTGTCATACTTCCTAAGAAGCGCTGCGTATCCCCTTATCGGAGTGTTTACTGGCGCATATATCTGGCAAACTAACAACAACGTTGTATTACTCATCCTCTATTACATCGGAAATTTTATCGCCCTTCCGATCGTCTTTATTTTCAATAAGTGGCTCTTATCACGCGTCCGTATGAATACCTTATATGCGATAGGCACGGTACTTACCGGACTTTCCGCAGTCATGGTGGTGTTTTATCAGCCCCACACTCCCCTCACATATCTTTGGTATGGCTTTCTTTATGGGTTTGGAAATGGCATCTATTGGGCAAACCGTAATTTTCTGACACTACGCCACACCGAAAGCGCATTTCGAAGCTACTTTACTGGATTACAATTTTCACTTTCAACCATTGCGTCAATTATCGTTCCGGTTGTTGCCGGATGGTTTATCGTATTCACGCATACTGGCTACGAAATACTTGTACTCATAGGATTTTGTTTGCTTCTCTTGGCCGGACTTATTATCCGTAAAGGATCGTTTACCCAACCTGAACTACGAGAAAAACATGCTCGAGTACTTTCCCCAATATGGCAAAAAGCACGATTGTTATCAGTAGCTATTGGAAGCGTGGATTCCGCAATATATATCCTTCCCACTGTTCTTATTCTCAAATCACTGGGGAATGAGGGTATATTAGGAACAGCAACAAGTATTACCGCAATGCTTACTGCCGCGGTAAGTTATATTTTGGGAAGAAAATATAAACAATCTCAATACTTTCGTGTGTTTGTGGGCGTACTTATGTGCTTTGTACTCGCTGGGTTGCCATTATTCTGGGGATTTTCAAGACTTTCAATTATATGGTATTTACTGATTTCGAGTCTTTCAGATAGCCTTGTCTGGATAGCAAATGAACCAGTCATTATGGACATGCAGGATGACGAAGTAAAACGATCACGTACCACGCACTATCGATTGATCATTGATCGCGAATGGTTTATCAATATAGGACGAGTCACGTCACTTCTTGTTTTCCTCGGCCTTGCCTGGATAAACCAAGACATCGCGCTTCAGCTAACCGCGACCATCACCGGCATACTCGCACTCGGCTTTACCATCCCTGTACTCCGCAAAGGGAAATTAACCATTACTTAAACACCACGCGTTCATGCTTGCTGCGTCTTACCAGTCGCACACGATCTACGCGCCGCTTCGGCAATGTACATGCTTGCCATGCCGCTAACGTGCAGTCTCGACACCGCTTACGAAGCTTCATGCCACCCAGCTCCGCGGGGTCAGTAAAATTTACTGTCTGCATTGCTCTCGCATCTCGAGCATCACCCTCGACTGTCATAAGCGAACCTGAAGCGATAATCGCGGCATAAGAAGTGACCTGATGGAGAACCCGTTCCTTCCCTGCAGAACAAGTAAATGTGCCGATTTCAGCGCCATGCATTGAGCCATTTGATAAAGAGGCTTTTTTTCCTCTCATATGCTTTCCTATTATACGCCTGCGACACAAATGTGAAGGTAGCTTTATTGAGGACTATTGATTTGATTTTACGTAGACGTACGCGCCGAAGCCAACTGCAGCAATGATCATAACCAAGAGAATAATGCCAAACGGATTACCACCGCCTCCACCCACCACAGTAAACTGTTTGCTCGCCTGCGCCTGTCCATCTGGCTTAGTCGCTACCACAAGTATAGTTTTGGCACCGGGAGTTAATTTTTTGCTAAATTTGTATGTCCACTTACCGGTTTTATCCGCATAGACCTCGCCACCGACACCATCTGGGTATACCGTAATCGTAATCTTTGCATCAGGCTCAGATACGCCACTCAAAGACGGTGTCTGACCTGTTTGACCTTTGTTGTCTGTAAATCCACCGATCGTCAGTGGCAAACTCCGAAGCGCGACCCCTCCGGGGCCGGGCGTAGGTGTCGCGAAGAAAAATGAACCGCTGCTATCATCACACAAACACCCAGTCTTGTCGGTACACTGTCTATTTCGACATGCTCGAAGAGTCGCAAACACCGTAGTGCAGGTCAAACCTAATTGGCAATCAGCATCAGTAACACAGGACTTACCGCATACTTCTGCAAGTGCAGGCGTCTTTGTTGGTGTCGGAGTAATCGTTGGGCGCACTGTTGATGTTGGGCGTAGTGTAGACGCTGGTCTCGGCGTTGTTGTTGGCCGAGGTGTATTGGTGGGTCGAGGCGTACTCGTTGGATTAGGAGTAGGTGTCCTTGTTGGTGTCGGAGTTCTCGTGGGTGTGGGAGTCCTGGTTGGTGTCGGAGTTCTCGTGGGTGTGGGAGAAGCGCACGCGCTCATATTTGTCGTCCATTGCCCGCCCGAGCTTGGACAACAATAACTTGTGCCGCCACACGTACCAACCCTTCCCTTCGTATTACACAATTGCTGATCACCATCTGGATCGTTCGTGTTCGTACAGTTTGTGATCATCCAATAACTGCCATTTTTTACATTTGCACATCCAGAGTCATTACATGCTGCAAAATTGAAAGGACGGGTAGATTGTACTGACGCAATAACCGTTACAATGATACCGGCAAGCAATAACAACAAAAAAAACAATGTCCTTGGCTCGATAAAACGCGCCTTGCCATGACGCACCGCACCCCGAGAAGAGACACTCTTTTTGGACGATTTACGGGTAGTTAATTTCTTTTTTGCCATAAGATGATTACCAATCCATCATGCCGCAAAATCTGACAGGACGCAAGTGTGAAGTTACCAAAAACTCAAAACGTCACGCGTCTTGTTTTTCTCGTTACTTTCTGGTATAAATATGAAACTCCATTCGAGGAAGTCCACGAGGCTTCATTTAGAATGAAGGAGAAACCGGAACGGTTTCGAACAGAAAGTAACCTCTTTTTGCTTCCTTACCGTTTCCTCGTTTATCTATGGCAGCCAAAAAAGTTAAAACAATATTAAAACTTAATTTACCAGCAGGAAAAGCGACAGCAGCTCCACCTGTAGGACCAGCTCTTGGTCAACACGGTCTTGCCATCATAGAGTTTGTGAAGGCATACAACGAGCGCACCGCAAAGCTTGACGGGCAGATTATCCCCGCAGTTATCACTGTATATGACGATCGGACATTCACATTCGTCACGAAGCTTCCCCCTGTCGCTGCCATGATCAAAAAAACATTAGGGCTTGATAAGGGCGGTGGTAAAGCAGGTCGTGAATCCGCAGGAAAACTCACTCGTGCACAAGTCGAACAAATCGCAAAAGATAAGCTCGGTGATTTAAACACCGACAATATTGAAGCAGCCATGAAAGTCGTGGCTGGTACAGCCCGATCAATGGGTATTTCAGTGGAGTAATATTATGGGAAAAATACGAGCAGTCACCCTCGGAGACGAGGCAGCAGAAAACGAAGCAAAGCGCAAAGCAGAAGCGAGACGCCAAACCAAGGCAAGTAAAAAAGCCAAAGTTGAAGGCGTGGGCATGAAAGGCGGAGAACGCACTGTACTGGTCGAAGGCACTGACATCAAACCAGAATTCAAGCAGCTTATCGATGAAGTCGAATCAGGTGAAACCCCAGAAGAGTCAAAGAAGAAGGCCGCCAAAAAGAAAAAAATAAAAGTTAAAGTTCGTTCCAAGCGATATCAGGAAGTGATGGGCATGGTAGATAAAACCAAATTGTATCCATTAGCGGATGCTATCGGTCTCGTGAAAAAAACCAGCCTTACAAAATTTGATGGTACAGTAGAGCTTCACATCAATCTAAATCCCCTCTCTTTGGGAGATAAAAAAGATTATCGAACGAGCGTCTCACTACCACATGGCACAGGAAAAGAAGTTCGTGTCGCTATTGCAGATGACACTATTCTTGCAGAAATCGAAGCTGGCAAAATCAACTTTGACGTATTAGTAGCCCATCCCCAGATGATGGCAAAGCTCGCTAAAGTTGCGCGAGTGCTAGGGCCACGTGGCTTGATGCCGAACCCAAAAACAGGCACCGTCAGTCCTGATCCTGAAAAACGCGCGAACGAGTTACGAAGCGGACAAGTAAACATCAAAACAGAGCCGGGCAATCCTATTATCCACATGGGAATTGCCAAAGTCAGCTTTTCGGACAAGGATATCGCAGACAATGTGAAAGCAGTGCTTGCTGCCATCGGCAGTAAGGTGGCAAAAGTATCTCTCTCTTCCACTATGGGGCCGGGAGTAAAAGTACAGATATAACTTCTCGAACTGCAACTTTTTTTCAATTCATTTCGTACTATACTGGTATTCGAACACACCACTTCATAGCCATATATGATAGAAGATGACGATATTATTTTACGAACTACAGACGAGGAAGGTAAAAGTCACAAAGTTGGCATAATGTCGCGCAGACCTCAGCAACGAGTAAGGCATACCCCTCCACCGAAGCCGGATGTTATTCCCCTTACGAATGATCAAAAAGTAAGAAGAGTAGCGAGACGAGTCGTTGATACCACAGTCAAAACAACGGAAGATGAAGCAAACGCAAAAGCATTGGAACTCATATCAAATGCAGCAGTAAGGCTCGAAAGAAATAGTCGCATTGTCAGAAAGCCAAAATCTGCCTTTTCAGTAGGTAAAGCTCTCGCGCAAAAACTGGAAGAGCTGCTAAAAAGAGGAAACGGTTGATTAAATAACAATACCTGCTATAATACTCATATCCTAAAGACAGTAGGCAGCCCCGCTTAAAAGCAGCAGAAGCCCTACCGAAGGAACATTGTGTGAAGCGCAGAGCAATGCGTTTCATCGGTTTCCCCGCTTTAGGCGGGGTTTATTTTAGGAGGAAACATATGGCAACACAAAAAAAGATAGATACAGTAAACACGCTTACCGAAAAAGTAAATCGCGCCAAAGTCATGGTGCTTGCCGATTATCGCGGCATCAAACATAAGCAACTCGAGGAACTCCGCCGCAGCCTGAAAAAAACAGGTGGTGAGTTTGCTGTTGCCAAAAACCGCTTTATTCTCCGAGCGCTCGGTGATCGCGCTGAATCCATGAAAGACACGCTAAACAACGAAACAGCAGTACTTTTTGCTTACGAAGACGAAGTTGCGCCACTGAAAGAACTTTTGAAATTTTTCAAAGCCACCGGTATTGGCAAAACCAAAGCAGGGCTCATGGGAACGACCGTTATGAGTGATGCAGAGGTTATCAAACTCGCGAGCTTACCGAACCGTGAAGTTCTCTTGGGTAAACTCGTAGGACAGCTCAATGCCCCAATTCAAGGGCTTCATTATGCACTACAGTGGAATATAAACAAGCTCGTTTGGGCATTAGATGCTATAAAAACAAAGAAAGCATAATAGTCAAACTATTATAAAGGAGGTGACACTATACTTATGGCAAAACTATCTAAAGATGAAATCATGCAAGCCGTCGAAGAAATGACCGTTTTGGAACTTTCTGACCTCGTCAAAGCACTTGAGGAGAAATTTGGTGTCACCGCAGCCCCAGTCGCAGTCGCGGGTGGAGCAGCAGCTTCTGCTGATGCAGGCGAACCCAAAGAAGAACAGACTGTATTCAATGTCGTTCTGACGGAAGCAGGAGCAAACAAGATCGGGGTTATTAAAGCAGTTCGCGAACTCGTCCCGACCTTGGGTCTCCAAGAAGCAAAGACACTGGTTGAATCCGCTCCGAAAGAAGTGGTCACTGGTGCCGCAAAATCAGCAGCCGAAGAAGCAAAGAAAAAGCTTGAAGCAGCTGGTGCAAAAGTCGAACTTAAATAAGATTTTCTTATTATTAACAAGAAATCCCGCGAAAGCGGGATTTTTTGTGGTTCAGAATTGTTTGACAACGTACAATCAACCTGCAACAATACTGACTAATGGACAAATTCTTTTCCATTTTTGGGAAATTCGTTTTGGTTACAGCACTCCTAGGTGGCATAGCGTACGGCGCTTACTCACTCGGTCGCACCACTGCCCCTTCTTCAGAATCAGGCGCAGCATCGACAACTGCTGCTCCCACCGCTGAACCTACGATTGACCCGGGTCTAATGCCGGAAAAATTGCCTGAGGCACTCAAAAACACCATCATCACCGCGGGTGTCGGTGCTGAATCAGGACTGAGCTTTACCAAGTATCAAATAACATTGCCACAAGGCTGGACACCAAACCACACCACCACCAACGAAGGAACATGGGTAGACACACTCACTGTCACCAAGGGAACGAATCAGCTAAAAATTTTTCAGGCAGCCACTGGAGGCGCTATGTGCCTGTATACGGGTGACGCTGACTTTGAAGGCCCAAGCTCTCGATATGATAGCTACGTGACAATCACCACTGCTGACAATATTGTGCTACGTAGAGGCACAACAAACATAAATAATGGCGTCACCAAAGGCTATACAATGTGTCAAAAAGGCACAGAAACGTATGGGCAGCCAACAGTCTACGGACACATGAGTCTTACCACTTCACTTAATCCTGATGCCGCGCTACTTACTGAAGTAGATGCAATGATCGCATCCCTCAAAAAGCTTCAATAATAAGAGGAAAAGCAGTAGAGTCTCCGCATTGAAGTATTTTTCGTGCTATTTCTTTCCGAGTGATAAGCGTGCGGAGACGGCTGATCCTCAGCCGAGGTTCCGCCGCAGTATCCGAGGTTAGAAATAGAGAAAAATCTTCACCGCGGCGCTCTTTCTACAATCATTTCTTTGAGCGGGCAAAGAAATGATGAAGTATATGTCGTACAATTAAATAATCACCCTCAACTTATCCACAATGATCAAAATGTGATAGAAATTGTGCGACTCCCTATTGACAAGGTTTGATCTTCTCGTGTACTGTTGTGATCGACAAAGATAATGTTCTCCTGCTCCAAACAAAGGAGGTAGTTATGTCATTAGGTGATGAATGGCCAGATTTATTAACGGTACGTGAAGTAGCAAAAATTTTGCGTGTCTCTCCCCTTACCATCAAACGCTGGGGCAAACGAGGTAAGTTACCGGCTATCCGCATCAACTCTCGCGGAGACAGACGGTACAAAAAGGAAGCAGTGTTATGGCTTCTTGGTCAGCAGCAAAAAGGTGCTATCTAAATTTGTATTTCTCGAAGTATTCTGGCCGCTTCAGTAGGATCGGTAACATTTACATTTAGCCCGGTTCCAAGCTCAAATCCTGCGCGATGTACAAATCGTGGGGTGATACGGATAAACCAGTTTTCTCCATGATAAATGTAATAATTGTAGACAAACGCTCCCGCTTCGTGGACAGAGCGTATGTATCCGTCATCCTGAGCTTTTCTGATACGCCTGAGCGCTGATTGCAAGACGAGGGAAAGATCGGCAAGCTGGCTATCAGGCACTGAGCTGAATTTCCCATCCTCTCCGCCAGCTGGCGGATTTGGCGCAATCCATACTTCAAACGGCCACTGGGAAAAATCTGGGCAATATGTAATATAAAATGTGTTATCTTCTATCACGTTGGCAACAGGCTCCCGAGAGACCGCATCCAGATTGATCTGTCTCGGCACAACCACTAATTGAGAATGTGGGTGTTTGAGGCTCGCGCCTGCGGCAAACCCATGATTACAGAAAATAAGCACTTGCCCATCGTTGTCATGCGCTCGATACCTGTCTCTATATGCTATGAGGATACGCGTTACCTGATCGAGCGGTAAATCTTCTATATCTTTTCCATCATCGGTACTATGGATAATCACTTCATGCATATCCGTAATAGGATATTTATTGGGCACGACTCGCACCTGCCAACCGGGCTTATCTTTTTCTCCCATCCCTATCCTATACACTTCAGGGGGTGTTGATGCTTCATTCCCTTCACAAAAAGGACACGCTGGGTGAGTCGGCTTTTTTTCTGCCTGATCGGGACGGGTTGACCGTCCGGGGGCAATAATCACCCACCTGCGGCTTCCTATATCGGGAATATATTTCGCCATATATGCAAAGTATACTACGTAAATTGTCCAATGATTACCCCGGCTCTTGTTTTACTCTGCGTATCAACCACTACTTCGACAAGCCCCATGCCTGGCTGTCCATAATACAGCACTGCATCGATTGGTGACGCTATAATCGCAGGGAGCACCAATAAGTCTTCTTCCCCATCTACTTCAATAACGCGTGTTTCTGTAGGGGTTTTTGCCCAATCGTGCAAGAGATCTACCGCTTCCTGTGCGATAAACCCCGGACCACTCTTTACCTTTTTCTTATAAAAATTCTTTTCTTTCATAATCTGCTTGAGGCCAGCGAAAGGTTTACGATTTACCATGTTATCGATAATCATCAGTCTCGGAGTAATACCTGCTTCCAACAATGTCTTGGTCGTCAAATCTCCCACTGAAATAATAATGTCCCCTGAATGACGAATAAATGATTTTGGTATCTCCTCTTTTGCCAATACTCGACCGAGTGGCTGTACCAGCTCACTTCTCAATGAATTCGGCATCGTGAGCTTACCAGTGCGGTCTATTTCCCCTTCTCGCACTCGGCTTGCAGATATCGGCTCATTATCTTCCGCTCGCACCATGGGTACGATAATAAGGGTAAGGGCCGGTACAAGTAATGCCGCCCGCTGCGCATTGATATCTGCCCCTCGTGTATACGATTCTTCTGATACGATAAGCGCATCTAGCTCTGCATCAGATACTGCTGGCCCGTATGGATTATCAATCGAGACTATTGTCGCTCTATCAAGCCAATCGTGCGCCTTCAACCATCGAATAAGCGCATGTTTTCGATCTTTATAAGGCGCGATTTCCATTCTTTTTGTTTTTTTCCATTGTGAAACAAACATATCTGAGGTAAGCCCGATAAGCACACGCTTTCCTTCATGAAATGCACGCGTGAGCAAGGTCTCATGACCAACGTGCAACCCATCAAACGTACCGGCAACACACACAAAGCGATAATGCATACATCTCCTAGGGTATTCCAAACTACACTTTTTCACAACCAAAAAAACTTCACTAGTTGACGGATGAAGTGGTCATGTGATAATTTCTGCGTATCCTCTCATAGATCCTGCCACTTTGTTACGTATGCGTGAAAAGGCTGCGAGACATACAAGAAACATAGCGCAATCTGGTCTTATACCAGACGAAACTCCCCTCTGGATGAGACATGCGTATGCGTATAAACGAGAACCAAGTGTTGCCGAAGGATATGACGTGATTACTGGATTTGCTGAATTCAACGGGCTTCGAGGCTCTGAGGCGAGTGCACTCAAAGAAGCGGTGGATGAAATAAATCCTAAGATTCGTGTACATGACCATCATCAACGGATATATACATTCGTTATTCTGCCTACAGATGAAGCGACAAAAGTAGAAAAAAAATTGAGAACATGGAAATATTCAAGCAGAAACCAGGTTGATCTACTCCATCGCTCATTAGATCTTCCTGAAAGGGTCGTTGTGCCGCGCCACACGGGTAGAAAAACACAAAGAACTCGTCAATCCGAAACACTGTTTCGATAATGCTACAGTACTTCCTCCGTAACTAATTCGTGTATACTACATGCATGCCCATTTCTCCGCTACAACTTGATTTTGCCAACCACCGAGCCACCGCCACCTCCGATGATATCCGCAAACTATGTGAAGAGGTGGTCAAATATGGCTTTCATACGGCATTTGTAAATCCATCATACGTAAAACACGCGACATCAATTCTCAAAGGTCGCGCAAAAGTAGGGTGTGTTATCTCATTTCCGTTAGGCGCAGACGCCACGAGTGTCAAAATGGCGGCAACAAATCGCGCGGTTAGTGATGGGGCTGATGAGCTTGATATAGTACCAAACCTCGGACTTTATTTGTCAGGCGATAAACAGGGATTTCTCAAAGACATGGCAGAAGTTGTTGAATCTGCGCGCATGTTTGGGAAACCAGTTATTATTAAATTTATTCTTGATCCGGGCTATTTCGACAACCTCTCCAACAAAAAAGAAGCCATGCAAGAAGTAGCGCAATGTATCCAGCAAAGCGGCGCTGATTTTGTCAAAATTGGCTCAGGCATGGGCCCACGCGGCCCATCACGTGAGGATGTGATGATCGTAAAAGAAGCAGTACCAGATATGAACATAAAAGTTGCCGGTGGCATCGATACGCCACAAAAAGCGCAAGAGTTTCTCGATGCAGGAGTCACGCGCATCGGCACATCTCATGCGATAGCTATAGTCACAGGCAACGCGACACAACAATCGGGTAGTGAGGAATAAATTTAGCTATTTTTCAGGGTCTCTATCGCCTCTTCCACATTTTGCACGTGCTTGAAGATGTAATCAGTCGCGACAATTCTGGTCGCTCCCGCGTCTTTTACCGCCTTTACGTTCGCATCGGTAATACCGCCAACCGCTTCAATGGGTAAATCAGGATAATTTTGCCGGATGAGCTTAATTTTTTCTACCGCTTCAGGCAAAAATGTGCCACCGGAAGCACCAACCTCTGCAGTCATCACGACCACAAAGTCCACCTCTTCCAAAAATGGCTCTACCTGATCAATTTCTGTTGCTCCATCCAGCGCTATACCCACTTCCACCTCATCATATTTCGCTACATCAAGAAATAGCCGAGGATCATTGCTTTCTATGTGGGCAATAATACGGGTAAACCCTCCGTCAGCAAGCGAACGTACGTATTTATCCGGATTTGCAACGAGCAAATGTGCCTCAAAAGATACATGCGGATACTTTTTTGTGAGCTCAGTCAATTTCGTCACATCGGCAAACGTTTCTGATGCCCCAATGCTGCCATCTGAGATATTGATGTGCACCCAAGGCACAAAGGGAGCAACCAACGCGACTTTTTGGTCTAACGCTTCCCAATCAGATTCTACAACTGCAGGTATAACATCTATTTCGGCCATATCGTTAGGCTACCGTAGATTTCAAATCATTGTAAAGAGGGCAAAATAATAACGTTGATGACTCTCTTAGCGACTCCGCTGAAGATTTTCTGTTAAGAGCGCGTACTTATCGTCCATGGACTTAAACATGTCATCGGAAACCAATCCGCGACCCCACGCGACTGCCAAATGGGTACGCACCATAGCCACCATACCGATAGCATCCAACAACACTTGTCGTCCAAATCTGCGGTCAGCGCGCGAAAGTCCGTCTGCAATCTTGGCGGTCACATCTGTCGCTGAACCAATGACATCTTCTACTATTTCTTCACTTGCGCCGTCACGCATATCATCAAACGTATCATGGATCTCCATAAGTACGACAAACGCGTCCTGCCAAAGCTTCTGATCGTGAAAGTTATTCATGAATATGATTGTAGCCTACTTATGGCTAAATTCCAAGCAGAAGATGGAATATTTAGGGTTCCGGTGTTGTCTCTGGTGTCGCTGCAGACGGAGTGCCCACATTGATTGCCCCTACGTTAATAATTTTGTTTGCTTTTTCATCAAAAAGGATCGCTAATCGTGCGTTCGTATACAAGATAACTCGTTGACCGTTCTGTGCTTTGGTAAAAAATGGCTGACTCCTAATTTGATCAGCATCCTGCACCGTAGCGACAGTAGGATCTTCGCCCTCCGGAAGCTCCATGAGCTTACTGACTTTCGCCAAGATATCTTTTATTTCTGCCTGTGGATCCTGCGAGCGCTTCACAACAGACTTATATTGATAATAATAATAAATTCCCGCGCTTGCGCCGGCCACCGCAAGGAACGCGAGAATAACAAAAGCAATGATTACGGGTCGTTTGTCCATAGATAACAATCCTACTACTTTTTATCTTCTCCCAAAATGATAAGGAAATCAACATTAACGGGTTTTATTTCTCCTTCGGGTAATACTCCTACCGTAGCACCAAGCTTTTTGGCAATATCAGCAGCCTCGGCAGCTTTTACTCCGGAAATATCCACGACTAATGTCGTCTGATAATCGCGTTTTTTTGCATTGTCACGATCAGTTACCACAGCCTGCGGTATAAGTTTTTTCAGTGTCGTCTCGTATGATTTTGTGAGACCAACAATATTCGTTCCGTTATACAATACAAACGTAGCGTCAGCCTGTTTATCGGTTGTGTTACTTGCGACTGCTGCTGATGGCGTGCCGAGACTCACCGCAGCGACTTCTACGATAATATGTTGAGACGGACGATATAAAATCGCTTTTTTTGCCTCGGTATAGATAAGCACTTTATCTCCGTTTTCCGCTTTCGCAAAAAAAGGCTGGTCTTTAAGTTTTTCTTTATCCGTTACTGAGGCGAGTGTCGGTTCTTCGTTGTCCGGAAGCACAAGCAGTTTCTCTACCAATGCCACTATTTTTGCGGTTTCTTCTTTCTGACCTGCGGGAGTATTCTGTAATTCACGCTTTGTCTCCTGATATTTAGTGTAAAAATATAGAGAAGGAACAGTTGCAAGTAATAGTGCTATCCCAATAAACCCGGGTACCATCGCTTTTTTGCCAATATGTAACAATTTCTTCATGGTGATATCATCTTACCTTCCAGACGCGCTTATTTGCAATACCGCTAACGACTACTTCATATTCGTGTACGCTCCCATAATAGACACACCATCCACCCACACATCGTATATATTTGACAACGGTGGTTTCTGCTTTTGCCAACGAAAATTCGAAAGCACATAATCAGCCTCCTCCAACCGCTTAACCGGCACAAATCGGCGATGCTGAACGCGCAGCACATCGGCATGCGCACCTATCCCAAATGCAAAAAAAGCCTTGATTGTTGGCCGGGAATCGATACTCGCAATATACTCAAGACCTTTTCGGTAAGATACGCCCCAATAATCCAAATCAAATCTTCCTTCCGCCCCCTTCATCCCACCGATAATTTCATTAAAGTAGACATATTGGTGCGGATGATTTCGTATACTAAAGGAAAGAATCGCACTCATATTTACAATAATGAGAATAACGACAATGACATGTATCTTCCGCGAAAGTCTGAACACCCACTGCAAACCAAAGAGTGCGGTAATGACCATACAAGGATATATGAAGTAAAACTGTCGCCATCCGTCATACAATGCAGGTCGGAATACCACAACAAGCACTATTACACACACAGGAATAATGACAAAAAATAGCTGCCAAAAAGTGCGTTTATTCACCAACGCTTTCCAAGCCCCCACGAACCAAAGCGCAACAATACTTAACGGAGTGGTTATCCCTACCCACACCGGCAAATAATGCCATGGAGCATCCAGTGAAGAAAGAAATTTCCCCATATAGAGGATATCCATCTTGTAGGCCTTAAATGTGGCCATAAATCGAGCGGCTTCGATAAAACGCACCAAAGGGTTGCCCCAAAGTGTTGGCCACCACAGTATGGTAAACACTATCGAGATAAACACATACACGATAAACGAAGATCTCAACACCTCATATTTTTTTCTCATAAATGACCGTACACCAACTGCAATCCCTATGCTATGAAGTAGCACCCCCATAATGCGGATATCGGTCGCAAATGCTGCGGCTACTCCAAAACAAACCGCCCGACCGACTGTCGGTTTTGTATAATACCGATACCCAAAAAATATTCCGATAACCCAGCTCGCCAAAAAACCGATATCTTTGGAGTTATAAAAGCTCTCGGCAAATATTCTCGGGTGCAACACGAGGAGTACCGCACCGGCAAGCCCCCACCACCACGTGCCAAATATCCCCTTGGTGAGAAAGTACATCGTAATTACCGAAATAAAAAATAGAAAGAATGTTGCTGTATGCCTAAGTGCAAAAATTGTATACGGGTCTGTCGTACCAGTTATCTTTTCAAGCGCATAGAGGATACCCTCAAATGCTGGACCGTAATATCTATCCCGATATGTCACCAATGCCTGATCCCCCTCTACGACATAACGATGTGTGATGATACCGCCCATACGAGCCACCGGCTCATCCCAACCGAGACCGTAATCATCTGCAAGGCGTATACCTAACACCAAAAAAACAGCCGCAAGCAGAATAAGTAATGCGCTAATATGCTTCGATAGCATGCTGCTTTTCCTCCTCAGATAGCGTGGAAGACCAATCAAAAAATTCACGCGCTTTTGTTTTGTTCCCCCTGCGCCAATAGTTAACCGCTGATAAAAATTTAACATCGGATCGCTGCCTGCGTTTCCCGAGATACTCGTCAATAATTTCCTGACTCTCCGTATACCGACCTGACCGGGTCAGTATCACCGCATAAAAATAATAAGACGATGACTCTGGCTTAAGGTTAATAGCCCGAAGTATTGCTTTTTCCGCCAAATCATACTGCTTCTTTCGCAGTAACACCGCAGCATACACAGCCTGCACCTGATGGTGGGATGGGTAAATTGAAACAGCGCGCTGAACATACGACTCCGCCTGATCACCCTTGCCCTTCGAAAGATAGAGCCGGGCGAGCCACACATATCCAAATACGCTATTTGGGGCAGTACGTATCATACTCTGATACAAGGTTTCAGGAGTTTGCCACACCACATTTCTCTGAATAGTCAGAAATCCGTACACAATGACAATCATAATGACCAAAACTGTAGCAATGCGCCGAAAAAAAGCGGCGCTAAAAAGTACCGCAATCATCAACGCGATACCCATAGATGGCGTATACACCCACCGCTCCGCGATATACTCGCCTCCCGTAAAAAGAAATTTAGAAAATGGAAAATATGCCACAAGAAACAGCCACGCACCACTAAACAGCCCAGAATTTCTCGCTTTTTTCCAAAAAATACAAACGAGCAATAAACCCAATGCCAAAGCACCGATATAAAGCCTCCCATCAGTGAGTGACTCAACGAGCGGAAAATGATTGTATCGGTATGTCGCAGAAAGCCCTATGGGAATAATCGTTTTAACAATATATAAACCGCCAATAGCGATCGTGGTCATCAGGCGAATAGGAAGGGCCGCGTATGCAATCGGATTAACCGCGTAGGAATGTAAATTTTCCAAAGGAAACTTACCTCCCAAGCCGACCCACCACAACATGCAATAAGCTATGGCGACAATGATGTATGGCAATAACATGCCGACCGTTTTTTTCACTGAAAGCTTTCTTTCAACTATGGCAACACCGAAATATATCAAAGGGCCTACAAGAAGAAATTCTTTGGAGAGACATGAAAGAAAGTAGCTTGTCGCAGAGAGGAACAGCCACATTTTGTTGCTTCCCCCACCTGCCGCCTTGAGAAATAAAAGCCATGATACCAAAAAAAACATGCCGCCAAGTAGCTCCTCACGCGCTTTGATAAACGCCACCGCCTCTGTATGAATTGGCATACTCATAAACAACGCACTTGCAACGAGCGCAGTGAATACTGAGCCAGTAATCCGCCTCGTAACCATAAAAAATAACAACGTAACGACACCATGCAATACCACATTGACGACATGAAACGACACAGGGCTTTCCCCGAAAAAAATGAAATTTGCCATCATACTGAGCGTGAGAAGCGGTCGGTATGTATCGGCAAGCACCGGATTTTCGACATTTGCAAGGGGCTCAAACCAAATGTTAGGGATATAAGCAACTGACCGAAGCTCCGGGCGCTGGGTGAAGTATTCATCATCGAATACAAACTGTCCAGCAAGCGTATTCCCGTAAAGGAGAAAACTGAAACCAATACATATTGCCAATAATAAAATGGTGACGTGCCGCTTCATACACGCATAATGACCTCATCAGTATGTCGTATTTCCCATATAAATCAATAGGACACACGTAGACCGCATTCTTTTCGCAATTAGCCTAACATATTTATGTTATCGGAATAATCTGCATATACATAAAAGAACATATAATATGCTCATTAAAAATTTATATAAAAGAACCGTTTAACACAAATCATGCCTTGTTTCTTCCATTGTTTTGGATATACTCATTGCTATAGTGAAACACTTTCTTGCTCCGCGCATATATCTACCTATCATTTTGGGAGTAAGCGTACTTGTAAACCTCACGTTATTTTTTTTAATTTCGCAAAGAAAATCACCTCAAGAAGGAATAGAACTAGCAAACAAATACCCACTGTTATCAAAACGAATATTTATGGAAAGCCAAAATGATTTCCTTATTCATTTCGTTCCACTCAGAAACGCCATGAATGAATACGTAGCAAAACAAAAAGAAGAAATAGGCGTATATTTTGAATACCTCCCTACCGGCACTTCCATTGGTGTGAACGATCGTTTGGAAGTACGGTTTGCCAGCCTTATCAAAATCCCCGTTGTTATGGCAGCCTATAAACAAATTGAACAAGGCAATCTTTCGCTCCACAACAGCATCATCATTCAGGAGGAAAATATTCATAAAGGCTTTGGCACACTATGGAAAAAAGGAGCAGGGACAACAATAACTATCGATGAAGCCATCCGATTAAGCTTGGTAGAATCTGATAATACTGCTCTCCGGGCTATCACTAGTCAACTCCCGCTAGGTGCAATCGAAGATGTATTCAATAACTTGGATATTACAGTCGATAGCGGTGATGGCTACCCAATTATTTCACCAAAAAACTATTCATCTATTCTTCGAAGTCTTTATCTCTCCTCGTATCTTGATAGAAAAGATTCGTATGCTATCCTTGAATACCTTACCAAAACTCCGTTTGCGGACATGATTGATGCAGGGGTGCCCGATACGATAACGGTTGCACATAAAATTGGGGTTTTTGATCCTCTGGAGATTTTCAGCGACTGCGGCATTGTATATGTACCCAACCGACCATATATTCTCTGTGTCATGGTTAAGGCGGATCAAGCTACCGCGACAAATCACATGCAAATACTCTCCAAAATGATCTATGGTTTTGTGTCTCGAGTTGATTAACCGAGACAATTCCTCTCTCTATCGTTATGGAATAAGCGCACTTCCAGAAGATTCCAAGGAGGTCTCACTCATAGTGTCCGGTGTAGGTGAGATTATCCCATATGACGTTGCGGTAGGCTGTATGGTGGGTGAAACATCAGCTGATATTGTCGGTGATGGCGTAACCGGAGGTGTAACCGCAGGTGTAGGTTCACCGTCTATCGGACGACCATAGGTTTTACGAGCTTCATGAACCCCCAACGCAATCCAGCTGTATTCAAGATCTCTTGGTACTGCCGCATCCAACACAATAGTAAATCCATCTGTCGTCACGCCTGCAACCACTGCTCGTACCGCATCACTTATAAATGCTCGATCGTTGTCATCTGCATATACTGGCGTAATTGTCACCACCGGCGGATAATCAAATCTCTTATCAAATGATACGCGCATACTTGTCGTGGATTTAGGGATTACTGCAATCCCCGCGGTATCCGAACCTACCACAAGTTGACCATGAATAATAAGATTACTCAATATCGTTACGACATCCTCAAAGAACGCACCACCTCTTACGCGTATCCCCTGCATAAACCTTGTCAACAACTCGAACACCTCTGGTGTCACCGTTCCTGACGGAGTGCTGAGTGTCATCGCGTTTGACATTATCCCCGCGACACTCGCTTGACCGTCTGATGTAAGTGACAATAATGAGTCATACCGTGCAGACAAGGAAAGCAATGTATCTGTGTATATCTCCAATCCATCGATGCGATCCGCGGAAATAACACCTGCCGTCACTTTGTTTGCGATAACTTCATCAGCAACCAATCGTGGGGTGATTACCTCGAGTCCAGCGACCACCCTATCCGCTACAATATCACTGACATCAACAGGTATTTGCAATGAACCCGTCCCCCGCTGCCGGAGAAAATATGAAAGCATCGTCTGTGCAGGATCTGATCCTGCAGTGTCGGTGATTTCAGTTCCTGACATGAAAGGAGTGGGTACTTCCGGCATCACCCCGTTGAAATATCCGTTTTTCGCAAATGCCACAACCTCGCCCTGATCAGCACTTGCCTGACTGGTCAAAGCCTGTCCCACAATAGCACCAGCCTTCGTTGCCCGCATCGCGACACCCGGCACGCTCGAGGCGGTAAGATAATCTCCTGCGCGAATAAGCCCGTTTTCTGCCGAAACTCGTACCGGAATCCGCCCTGAGAGCGCTACCCATACCGGAATTCCCCCGCCACCCCCTGATTCGCCCAACACCATACCCGGCTGGGTAGAAACAATACCAAGAATATGAGGATCATAAGCGCGTTGGGAAGGAATGATTCCTGCATTACGAGCAGGATCAAGCGACACAACTGTTCCTTTAGGTATAGCGCTATTTGAGGCATAATACACCTCAGCTAAGTCAGCGCCTGAAATCTTAAAGCCCAGCATGTAGCTACCAAGCTCGACAGTTGTGCCGGTAGCATTGGAAGTCCCCTGTCCCCAACGGAACGTGATATTACCCGCATTCGCACCGTTTGCAACGGTACCCGTCAACAAGCCATTTTTGTTACCGGTCGCGGTGGTTGCAACGGTTATCGTGGCGTCACACGCTACTGCTCCTGCCGCTAAGTTACCCGCATGTGAAATATTCACCGTACCATACGTACAGGTCGCCCCTGAGGGCGCATTGAGTCCTACGCGGATATCAGGAGTTGATGATCCTCCAGTACTATATGTATATGAAGTTTCCACTGCCCATGTCTCATTTGCTGCAACTGCAAACAGCAATTCATTATCATCTTGCAATGCGGCACTGCTCGTAATTGTTTCATCCGCTGCTTTCCGAATGTTAACTGTTGCACGATCGCTTCCACATTCCCATACTGCAGAACTTTCGTTCCATTTAAGCACTTGATCATCAGAACACCCTTGTAAAAGACCGATGCCTCCAGCTCCCGCTTCCAGCCCTGATCCACTACTTGTTCCTCCACTGCCATCACCGCTCGTGAGATCGTTTTGGTCAACAAGCGCAGCATCTTTTCCATCAAGGCGATCAAGCTCTGTCGACTCGATTGTTGCAGCTCCCGTAATGAGCGAATTTGTTCCAATCGTCAAACCGCTGGAAGAAAAATTGTATTCATCAGTACCATTTACCTGAACATTGAAAGTTTTACCGGTGAGCACATTGAGATTAAGATCTCCGGAATTATCTCTGTATAGCCCAACATCTGTACCAGCAGGTGCACCTGTTGTTTCTCTAAACAAAAGATTGGAAAGATCCGAAAGATCAAATCCGTCTGCATCTATATCTGAAGTCCATGGAGTTTGTGATCCGCTACCACCATCATCATTTGCACACGTAATGTTTCCTGATGCGTCTGTTGTCAGCACTCCACCATTGGTAAAGGATGAACAGTCAAACCCGGTAAATGTTATATTTCCCGAAGCTCCCTTCGTAAGGACAACGCTTGTTGTGGATGATGTATTTCCGATCGTAATTGTTTTTGAATTTGCGCCCGTACCAATACTAATAGCTCCAGTACCGTTGGTGTCGATACCTAACGTTTCATTGGTATCATTGGTGGTGATTGTGGCACCCGCATCACCATCTAACCCCAATACCAAGTCATCAAAATTGTAATCAGTGGCATAGGTGCTATTCGGATAAAGATATGCCCCTCCGTCTAATATAAATGTCTCTCCTCCAGGGCCGACTGGACCAGTTGGACCCTGCGCGCCTGTCGTTCCTGTAGCCCCTGTTGGACCATTTGCCCCTGCAGATCCCGTTGCTCCAGTAGAACCGGTTGGCCCTGTTGCCCCCGCGATACCTGTGGCTCCGGTTGCTCCCGTAGGACCACTTGCTCCAGCGCTACCCGTTGCACCAGTTGCACCAGTAGGACCGGATACACCTTGTTCACCTGCTGCACCCGTAGACCCTGTTCCTCCAGTTGGGCCACTTGCACCTACTCCTCCGGTAGCACCAGTTGCACCGGTAGGTCCGGAAGCACCCGCAGCGCCTTGCGTTCCGGTAGACCCTGTTGCTCCCGTTGAGCCACTTGCACCAACACTTCCGGTTGCTCCCGTACTTCCCGTAGGACCGGAAGAACCAACTGCTCCCTGATTTCCTGTTGCTCCCGTTGCACCTGTTGGACCAGATACACCTTGAGAACCAGTAGCTCCGGTTGATCCTGTCGGTCCGGATGCGCCTTGTTCACCTGCTGAACCGGTAGCTCCAGTCGATCCTGTTGGACCACTTGCACCCACTCCTCCGGTAGCTCCTGTACTTCCCGTTGGTCCATCTGCACCATCTTGACCTGCATTTCCTTGTATACCCGTAGATCCGGTTGCACCTGTTGGACCAGAAGATCCTTGTGCTCCAGTCGACCCGGTACTTCCTGTTGGACCAGATGATCCAACGCTCCCTGTTGCGCCAGTGCTGCCCGTAGGTCCAGATACCCCTACCGCACCTTGTGTTCCGGTAGAACCTGTTGCACCCGTTGGACCAGATGCACCTTGTTCACCTGCCGAACCTGTAGATCCTGTTGCTCCTGTCGGACCTGATGACCCAACACTTCCAGTGGCACCGGTTGAACCAGTCGGGCCTGAAGATCCGTTTGCACCTGTCGCTCCCGTTGCGCCCGTTGGACCAGATGCGCCTTGTGTTCCGGTAGATCCGGTAGCACCAGTTGGCCCGGAAGATCCCTGTGAACCAGTAGAACCAGTACCTCCTGTTGGGCCTGATGCACCAATACCACCTGTTGCTCCGGTACTTCCCGTTGGTCCATCTGCACCATCTTGACCTGCATTTCCTTGTGTACCCGTAGAACCAGTTGCTCCCGTTGGACCAGAAGATCCTTGTGCGCCCACAGCTCCGGTTGCACCAGTAGAACCGGTAGGACCACTAGCACCAACGCCACCTGTTGCGCCAGTTGCTCCCGTTGGACCGGAAACACCAGTAACGCCTTGTGCTCCTGTAGATCCTGTACTACCAGTTGGCCCTGAAGATCCTTGTAAACCAGTTGATCCAGTTGCACCAGTCGGACCGGATGCCCCAACATTACCTGTTGCTCCGGTTGAACCAGTCGGACCTGAAGCACCAACTGCTCCCTGATTTCCTGTTGCACCGGTAGATCCCGTTGGACCAGAAGATCCTTGTGCACCAGTAGAACCAGTACTTCCTGTTGGACCACTCGCGCCTGCAGCTCCGGCAACTCCAGTTGAGCCCGTTGGTCCTGATACACCCGCAGCACCTGTTGCACCAGTTGAGCCAGTCGGACCATCAGCGCCATCCTGCCCTGCATTTCCTTGTGTACCGGTAGACCCTGTTGCACCTGTAGGACCACTTGCGCCAATATTTCCAGTAGCACCAGTTGAGCCAGTGGGCCCGGATGAACCTTCAACACCTTGCGTTCCGGTAGAACCGGTTGCTCCCGTTGGTCCTGAAGATCCATTTGCACCTGCAGCTCCCGTTGAGCCCGTTGGACCAGATGCGCCTTGAGAACCCGTAGCACCGGTTGATCCTGTAGGACCTGATGCGCCAACACCACCTGTTGCTCCGGTACTTCCAGTTGGTCCAGACGAGCCAACACTTCCCGTAGCTCCAGTCGATCCTGTTGGTCCACTTGCTCCGGCAGCACCAGTAGCTCCCGTACTTCCCGTTGGACCAGATGCGCCTTGTTCACCAATTGAGCCGGTAGACCCAGTTGACCCTGTTGGCCCGGATGAACCTTCAACACCTTGCGTTCCGGTAGAACCGGTTGCACCTGCTGGACCAGAAGATCCTTGTGCACCCGTAGATCCCGTTGCTCCCGTTGGGCCTGATGATCCAACACTTCCGGTTGCACCAGTAGAACCGGTAGGACCACTAGCACCGGCAGTGCCAGTTGCGCCTGTTGAACCAGTCGGACCATTAGCGCCATCCTGACCCGCATTTCCTTGTGCTCCGGTAGATCCGGTTGCACCAGTCGGACCGGATGCCCCAACATTACCTGTTGCTCCGGTTGAACCCGTAGGCCCGGAAGCGCCTTGAAATCCCGTTGCTCCTGTTGCACCTGTTGGACCATCTTCTCCATCAACTCCTGCAGCGCCTTGTGCTCCGGTAGATCCGGTTGCACCAGTCGGACCGGATGCCCCAATATTTCCAGTAGCACCTGTACTTCCGGTTGGCCCTGAAGATCCTTGTGCTCCGGTAGATCCGGTTGCACCAGTCGGACCGGATGCCCCAATATTTCCAGTAGCACCTGTACTTCCGGTTGGCCCTGAAGATCCTTGTGTACCCGTAGATCCTGTTGGACCAGAAGATCCTTGTGCACCCGTAGATCCAGTTGACCCTGTCGGTCCAGAAGCGCCAACGCCACCGGTTGCTCCGGTACTTCCCGTT